>JBEBRN010000102.1:0-8849 GCA_040394775.1 Taishania pollutisoli | reverse complement strand
GAACACTTATTTCGCTGAAAATCAACCATTTAAGTGACTTTTTAGCGAAGTGTTGGATAAAAACGTTGAAAAACATTGTCAATTTCTTCTTTGGGAATACCTCCACCATTGTCTTGTACCGAAATAATGAGATTGGTCTCTATCACTGAAACAGTAATCGTTATCACCGTATTATCTGGCGTATAAAAAATGGCATTTTGAATTAATTCGAACACTATTTGTTCCAATAATCCTTCGTCGATTTTTATGATGGGTAATTCATCATTGTTCTCGTAGATTATTGTATGTGAACGCTTTGTGTCAAATCGACGAATAATTAAGCCTATCAATTCATTAATATCACACCAATCAATTTTCAATTTTAAACTACCGCTTTCTAAACGACTCATATTTAACAAGTTTTCCACTTGTCTATTCAACTTTAAACTAGCGATTTCAATCTCACTCAATAATTCACGGCTAGGTTCATCTGCGACAACAATTTTTCGATTTAACAAGGTGTCCACATTTCCAATAATCGTCGCAATAGGTGTTCTCAATTCGTGAGAAAGCGAGTTAAGTAAGGTATTATACAACTTAATAAGTAGCTCTTTTTCTTCCTTATCACGCAATTTTTTTTCTTGCTTCCGTATTTTATTAATCAATACTACTCCAACTATCAAGATCAAAATGTAGATGAAAAATAAAAAGATATTCTCATATCCGTCAATTTTATAATTTAAAATAGGATGAATAAAAAAGAAATTTAATGCTAAGACACTTAAAAAAGCAGCAATTAGAACGGGAATAATCTCATATAAAATGGCTAAAATGGCGACTGTCAAAAGAAATAAAAGTGCCACAGCATAATAACTTATATACGGTCGAATAAATAAGCAAAGTAGCGACAATACTAGTATTGAAATTACACTCACCACGTATTGCTTTTTATGAGAAGTCTTCATTTACAATTTCCTTTTTTAATTCAAAAACTTCGCTATCAAATGGAAATAACAACAAGTACAACCGTTTTGAAAGAAACATGTACCAAAAATATCGATAATTATCAGTTTAACACTAAACTAGACGAAAAAAGCACCAATGAACGGTTTTACCTCCAATTATTTTTTGGCTTAACGCTTGGCTGAAAAAATAATTAAATATCTGATATATAGACAATTGAATTAGACAACGTCAATAATTACTTTTCTAAAAAAATCAGTGTGCTCTTATTTATGGCAGCCATAATTAAGCGTCTCAAATAATTCCATTGACGAGGCTGTAATTACCCTTTTTTCACTATCTTTGCGTAACTCAAACCAAAGTTATGGCAAAAGAAACAAGCGAATTAAATGCACCTCAAATAGATTTTGAATCGTTTAAAAACACTGTTTTAGATGATTTCAAATTAGCCAATCTTTCTCGCGAAACTTCCCTTTTAGGAAGACGTGAAGTTCTCACTGGAAAAGCCAAGTTCGGTATTTTTGGTGATGGTAAAGAACTTGCACAAATTGCGTTAGCAAAACAGTTTCAGAATGGTGACTTCCGTTCTGGCTATTACCGTGATCAAACGTTAATGATGGCAATTGACCAATTAACGATTCGTGAATATTTCGCTGGTCTTTATGGACATACAGATGTAGACTTGGAACCACAATCTGCTGGACGTCAAATGGGTGGACACTTTTCTACTCGTAACTTAGACGAAAACGGGGAATGGAAAAATTTGATGGAACAAAAGAACAGTTCTGCCGACATCTCTCCTACTGCTGGACAAATGCCGCGTTTACTTGGTTTAGCATTAGCTTCTAAAGTATATCGTCAGAATGCTGCTTTACATACCGATGAATTTGAGAAATTCTCTCATAAAGGAAATGAAGTAGCGTTTGGAACTATTGGTGACGCGAGTACTTCTGAAGGTCCTTTCTGGGAAACGATGAATGCTGCTGGTGTACTTCAAGTACCAATTGTCATGTCAGTTTGGGACGATGGTTATGGAATTTCCGTTTCTAGAGATAAACAAACGATTAAAAGTAGTATTTCGGAAGCATTAGCTGGTTTCCAACGAACAAAAGATAAAAAAGGATTCGAGATTTTTACCACCAAAGGTTGGGATTACGCGGATTTAATTCAAACATACGAAAAAGCTGTGGCACTTTCTAGAGAGCAACACGTTCCTGTTTTAGTGCACGTGCAAGAAGTGAATCAACCACAAGGTCACTCTACATCTGGATCGCACGAACGCTACAAATCAGAAGAGCGTTTGAAGTGGGAAACAGAATTCGATTGTATCGCTAAATTCAAAGAATGGATTTTATCCTATGAAATGGATGGAAAAATGCTCGCTACGTCTGAAGAACTAGAAGCAATTGAAAAAGAAGCGAAGAAAGAAGTGCGTGATGCGAAAAGTCAAGCATGGAAAGATTTTACAGATAGTTTAAAGCAAGATTTAACAGATTGTGTGAATGTGTTGACAGCTGTTGCTGCAGAGTCTAAGAACGCTTCTTTTGTTCAAGCACAAATCGATGCGTTGAATAAAGCAATGGATCCGAATAGAAAGGAAATCATAGGTACGGCGCGTTTGGTATTGAGAACAATTGCTAAAGAAAATATTCAAAGCAAAGCAATGTTGGCTGCTTGGATTCAAGACAAATTTAAAGACGGACACGATAGATACAGTTCTTACTTATATTCAGAATCAGATAAAGGCGTGAGTGAAATCACTGCCGTTGATCCACGCTACGATAGCGATGCTGAAATGGTGGACGGACGTTTGATTTTACGAGAGAACTTTAATCATATTTTTGAAAATCATCCAGAAACCTTGATTTTTGGTGAAGATGCTGGAAAGATTGGAGGTGTGAACCAAAGTTTAGAAGGTTTACAAGAGATTTTCGGTGAATTACGTGTAGAAGATACAGGAATTCGTGAAGCAACGATTGTCGGACAAGGTATTGGAATGGCAATGAGAGGTTTACGTCCTATTGCTGAAATTCAATATTTAGACTATTTATTGTATTGCTTACAAGTGATGTCAGATGATTTGGCTACGGTTCAATACCGAACAAAAGGTGGACAAAAAGCACCATTAATCATTTCAACAAGAGGTCACCGATTAGAAGGAATCTGGCATTCAGGTTCACCTTTAGGAGCAATTGTTAACTCCGTAAGAGGCGTAAATGTCTGTGTTCCAAGAAATATGACGAAAGCTGCAGGTTTCTACAATACATTAATGGCAGGTGACGAACCAGCATTAGTAATTGAGCCGTTGAATGGTTACCGTATCAAAGAATTGATGCCTTCTAACATTGGCGAATACAAAACTGCATTAGGTGTTACCGAAACAACCAACGAAGGAACTGATATTACGCTTGTTTCCTACGGTTCAACGTTCAACTTATGTACAAAAGCAGTAGAAGATTTGGAAGAAATGGGCATTAGCGTTGAATTAATCGATGCACAAACATTGATTCCATTTGATATTCACCACAGTATTGCACAATCGTTAGAGAAAACAAATCGTTTATTGATTGTCGATGAAGACGTGAGTTCAGGTGCAACAGGTTATATGTTAGACAAAATTTTGGTCGAGCAAAATGGTTACTACCACTTGGATTCTGCGCCACAAACGCTTTCTGCAAAAGATCACCGCCCAGCTTATGGAACGGATGGTGATTATTTCTCCAAGCCAAGTATCGATGATATTATCGAGAAGGTGTATGAGATTATGAACGAAGCGAATCCAGAGAAATTCCCAGCATTATATTGAAGATCAGAGTGAGAATGAGAGAACAGAATGAAGAATAAACGCTCTGCTCACTCATTCTCACTCTGTTTTATCGCACCGCTGGATTTGTAATCCTGCGGATAGTTTCTTAAAAACCGCTCTTACAAAAACCTATACTCTTCGCTATCAATGGTTGCATGTACACATCCACTTCAACGTTAGGTACTACATTTCTATACGCTTCGACAATTTCTTCGAGTTTTGCACTGGTTTTCAATGGTCGTCTAAATTCTAATGCTTGAACAGCATTCATCAATTCAATTCCTTGAATCTTATAGCAGTTCTCAATGATTCGATAAAGTTTCGTAGCGGCATTTGCGCCCATGCTCACGTGATCTTCTTGTCCGTTGGAGGAATCAATCGTGTCGATACTGGAAGGACTCGCTAATTGCTTGTTTTGGGAAACGACCGAAGCCGCAGCGTATTGCGGAATCATAAAACCAGAGTTCAAACCAGGTTTAGCAACCAAGAAAGCCGGTAATTTACGTGTTCCGCTGATTAGTTTGTAAATTCTACGTTCAGAGATAGAGCCCATTTCCGCCATGGCAATCGCTAAAAAGTCCATCGCTAATGCTAACGGTTGTCCGTGGAAATTCCCCGCAGAAACGATACTGTCTTCGTCTGGGAAAATCGTTGGATTGTCTGTCACCGCATTGATTTCTCGCTCGACAATGTTTTTCACATATTGAATCGCATCATACGACGCACCATGAACTTGTGGAATACATCTAAACGAATATGGATCTTGAACGTGCTCTTTCGTTTGTTGGATAATTTCGCTCTCCTTCAGTAAATTTCTGAAAATTTCGGCGGTAACTTGCTGCCCTTCTTGCTTTCTGATTTCATTGACGGCGTGACCAAAAGGTTCGATTCGTCCATCATACGCCTCTAAAGACAAAGCACCTACTTTATTGAATTGATGCCACAATTGCTCGGCTTTCGATACGCAGTAACTCGCATAAGCACTCATAAATTGCGTTCCGTTCAACAAAGCCAATCCTTCTTTGGATTTTAATTTTATCGGTTCTAAACCATAACGCACTTCCAACACGGAAGCATCTTCTACTTTTCCGTCAATCTCTACTTCGCCCACGCCAATAATCGGAAGTGCTAAATGTGCCAATGGTGCTAAATCGCCTGAAGCGCCTAAACTACCTTGCTGATAAACAACAGGATAGATGTTATTATTATAGAAAAACAACAAACGGTCGATGGTTTGCAATTGTGCGCCTGAATGGCCGTGAGAAAGTCCTAAAACCTTCAATAACAACATTCGTTTTACAATTTCATTCGGAACGCGCTCGCCCAATCCACACGCATGTGATTTCATGAGGTTAGCTTGCAATAATGACAAATCTTCGCTATCAATAACGGTGTTGCACAACGATCCAAATCCGGTATTGATTCCGTAAATTACTTTGGAGCCGTCTTTCATGGATTCGTCCAAATATTCTCTGCAACGTTGGATTTTATCGATGGCAGAATCGTTTAATTTAACTTTAACTTCTGATTGAAGTAAACGATCTATCTCATTTAAAAACAACCAATTATTACTAATATTAAATGTTGTCATGCGTTCTTTTTTAATGTATTGATAAAATGATGAATCAATTCCTCTAAACTCACTTCTTCTTGTTCGCCAGAAATCATATTCTTCAATTGAATTAAGTCGTTACCTAGCTCTTCCTCTCCGACTAATGCGATGAATTGTGCATTAATATCGTTGGCGTATTTCATCTGCTTTTGCAATTTAGCCGCCGTTGGATAAATGTCACAAGCGATACCATTTTCACGTATTTCCTTCATCATCTTCTGACAATGAAATGCTTCTTTTTCTCCGAAATTCACAAACAATAACGACAATCCTTTGGATAAATCTTCTGGGAAAAGGTTCAATTCGTTGAGTACGTCATAAATGCGATCTGCACCAAACGAAATACCAACGCCCGACACATTTTTCAGTCCGAACAACTCCGTCAAATTATCATAACGTCCGCCGCCACAAATACTTCCCATCACCACATCGTTCACTTTCACCTCAAAAATAGCGCCTGTGTAATAATTTAAACCACGCGCCAATGTCACGTCAAATTTCACATCTGCTCTTCGTAAACCGAGTTCTTTGGTACAGTTCAGCACATATTCTAATTCTTCTACGCCTTTTAGTCCTATTTCAGAATCCGCTAAATAGGTTTTCATTTTAGCGATAGCCGTGTCATTATCATACGCCGTAGCGAAATCAAATAAGGGTTGAATTTTTTCAATCGCTGCTGCAGGAACACCTCTTTCTACCAGCTCCTTCACTACTCCATCTTGACCGATTTTATCCAGTTTATCGATGGCTACTGTAATGTCTATCAAACGCTCTTGTTGTCCAGTGATTTCGGCTATTCCGCTCAAAATCTTGCGGTTATTAATCATAATCGTAAACGATGGAATTCCAAGCGTTGTCAGTACTTCATCAAAGATTTGGATAAAGTCCACTTCGTACACCAACGATTCACTTCCAACGGCATCTGCATCACACTGGAAAAACTCTTGGTAACGTCCTCTTTGTGGTCTATCCGCACGCCAAACAGGTTGAATTTGATACCGTTTAAAAGGAAAACTAATCTCATTTTGGTGTTGCACCACAAAACGTGCAAATGGTACCGTTAAATCATAACGCAAGGCTTTCTCCGCCAATGAATTCGCAAATCGTGGTAAGTTCTCCGCTTGCAATGCTTCCACATCTGCTTTTTTCAATTTGTCACCCGAATTCAACACTCTAAAAATCAAGCGATCGCCTTCTTCTCCGTATTTCCCCATCAACGTAGATGAAAGTTCAAAAGACGGCGTTTCGATGGGCGCAAAACCATATTTTTTAAACACCGTTTTGATAGTGTCAAATAAGTAGTTACGCTTTAAAACATCGAGCGGTAAAAAATCTCTCGTTCCTTTTGGAATCGCGGGTTTCTGTGACATATCTTGAATTATTTCGAGTTCAAAGATACTGTTTTTTAGGAGAAAAGAAGCGATTTAGGAGGGAAAGATGAATCGGGAATGTTTGGAGGATTGGGGGAATTTCAAAGCTATATTTTTAATACAAAAGATAAAATTACATCATCCTGTCTTTCTAGTTTTTTGCTTGTCCAATTTATGTATTTGAGCGTTAACACGAAAAAAAACTGGGCTTAGTCGCGCTGTTAGTGAGTCGGTTTTATTATACAGTTTATGTCTTGTTCAAGTGTCCGAAAATTAAAATTGCCACCACTTCTTTTTTGTCCTTGGTTGAATTTTATAAATTGTCGGAATTAAAGTAAATAGTGAAGAGATTGAGTCGCCAAGTCCGTTTTCAAATTGTTTACTAACTTTTGAGAAAGGGTATACTTTGTTTCTATCGTCAAATTTAATTATTGGTTTGTCCTCGTTTTCATAAACCCATTTATCGCCGTAACATTCAATTATACATTGTCCTAGAAATGCAGAGCAAGAATTAATAAGTCCTGCCCATTCGTCTTTTGGAATTTGATTTTTTGTCCGTTCAATAAATCCTTCAAGAAACTTAACTCCGTCTAAGTCAAAGTCAATTTTTAACTGTCGTTTAGTCTTGTTCGCTAAGTATTTTAATTCATGCATTGTTTTGATGAGAAAATTTTAATTCTAAGTCTGTCCGCAAACTGCCTGTTAACGGTTAAGCTAAGAAACGGAGCCGTCCCGCAGAGAGGCTCTGTTTTCTTAGGTATTGTTATGGTTCTTTATTCACTTAAACTTACCGAAAATTGAACTGAAGAATTTACCATTTCTCCCTTCACCATTCCTGGAGTAAAAGTTGACATTGATAGAAACTTCAAAACTTTCTGCATTTCTTTTTCATTGCTTATTCCTTCAATTTGAATATTGTCTAATACCCCATCTTTCTTAACTGTAAAGCTTATAAACGCCATATTGAAATCGAACAAATCATCCTTATTCTTTTTAGGCAACGAACACAATTCTCTAATATCGAAATGCAATTGAGCTTTTCCATTTGGGTATTTGGGGTATTGAATAAAATTAAATTCAGACAAATCATCTAGTGTTTGATCATTTAAATCAAATACAGAAACTGGCACAATAAGCAGATATTCGTCCGGAATGGAAGTGTTATTAATTGTTTCCGAAATATGGTTTACGGACTTTGCTTTAAACTCTGAAATTTGAGAAGGGTCTTCAAATCTATATTCTAATGCAATAGCCTCCAAACTCAAAGGAGTTTCAGGTATTATTACTCCAGTAGTCAAACTATCAGTAATCCAAAGTATTGCATTAGCTTGACCTCCAAAATCCATCTCGACTTTGTAACAATCATAGCCTAAAATATTTTTGTGTTCATCTGTTATCGTTATTGAAGTGTCGCCATTATTGCTAGACATATCCATGTTCAACATTGTAGAAGTTGATACGTAAAATGTGTATTTATTTTTAGACTCACTTTTAAGAAGAAGAACTTCTTTATTGTTTTTATTGATAATCCGTGTTTCATAGAAATCATCAGCAAATTTTCTCCAAATTTTGACATTTGCACTATCATACTTTACATTGAATTGCCAATCAATCGTCATGTAAGGATTAGACTTTTTTAATCCAGTTAAAGGGTCAGTTAAATCAACTTCATATTCAATTTCAATCACTTCAGATTGACAGAATATGATGTTTGAAAGTCCTAAAAGTAATATTGTAAAGATTTTTTTCATGTCTATTTTATGAACCATAACGTCTGGCTTAACGCAAACTTGCGTATATTTCCACTATAGTTGTTTTCTTTAATTTGTTTAAAATCAACAACAAAACCGTTTTTAACCGTTTATCGTTCAATTTTATTAGTTTAAAACTAGAACCGTTCTTGACTACCACAAATTAATTACCGTAAATATATAAAATCTAGCTAAATGTCCCACAATAAAAATAATTCACTCCATAAAATTCATTCAATCAGGAATTCATTTATCAAAATACTCAAATTCAATCTACATCTTTCCTCCTATTATCCGCTAAATATGAAATTTAAAATCACTACTGTCCGATAAAAGTTTTTTAAAAGCGGGATTTCCTTGATGGATTT
>JBEBRN010000101.1:0-8904 GCA_040394775.1 Taishania pollutisoli | reverse complement strand
GTTATTTCAATCGCACCAAAGGATGATTCAACCCATTCACCTCATTTTTTACAACTTCGTATTTCTTTAATTTGGTAAAAAGTTGTGTCAATGTTTTAAAACCGTAGGTTCTTGGGTCAAAACTAGGATCAATCTTTCGAAGTGAAAGACCAACCTTAGAAATATAGGCTTCTTCTTCATCATTGGTGGAAATATCGAATGCCTTATCGATTAATTTAATATCGATTTTTTGAAATGGACTAGGTGCTTCGACTGTTTTTTCGGTCTTTTTAGTTGCCTTTTTCGGAGTGCCTTTCTTTTTCTCTTTATCCTCGACTTTCTCCATAACAGGAACTGTTTCTATTACGAGGTTTTCACTGTGTGTGAATATCTCACAAGAGTTAACAAAGGCGATTGGAGTGGTCTTACGTCCAATTCCCATCACAAAAAGTCCTTCTTCTCTAATTCTCTTAGCGAGTCCCGTATAATCACTGTCACTAGAAACGATACAGAATCCCTCCACACTCTTGCTGTGAAGAATGTCCATTGCATCGATAATCATGGAGCTATCCGTTGAGTTCTTTCCTGTTGTATAAGCAAACTTTTGAATGGGGCTAAATGAATATTGGTTGATAATTTCCTTCCAACTATTCATGTGCTGTGTTGTCCAGTCACCGTAAATTCGTCGAATGGTTACTTTTCCGTATTTCGAAACTTCTTCAATAATTTCTTTGATGAGTTTCGCTTGAGCGTTGTCGCCGTCAATAAGAACAGCTATATTGAATTTTGATTCAGTCATTTTTTCTGTATGTTATATACTTTAGTTCAAATTTAATAAAAAGTTGGATAGAATGCTAAAAGCTAGCTGTTTGATTTTAAAACTGTTTGAATATTCAACACTCTTGCAGTATGATGATGAGGCGCATTTAAAAAGAATCTCTGAGTAGTTTAGGCAGATACAGACCTAAGGTGATTCCTCGTGCAACGACGTAAATAATAAACGAAATCCACAATCCAACATTGCCGTAATACTGTGTGATTAGCGTGCCTACACCAATCAGGACGACTAATGAAAACAGGGATGAATTCCGCATCTCTTTACTTCGAGTGGCGCCAATAAAAATACCGTCCAACTGAAAGGCAACAAAAGAAACAAGGATATAAATTCCAGCATAAATAGCATGTTGTTCCGCTAGACTTTGTACATGTATTTCCTGCGTTATCAAACGGATAAAAAAAGGAGCGAAAAACACTACTCCTCCACCTAGAAGAATTGCTGTGATACCAGCTAATTGAGTAGAATCAATTAGTTGTCTTAAAAAACCATCTTTATCTTTTGCTCCTATGGTTTTACCTGAGAGCATTTCGGAAACATGTGCAAAACCATCTAAAAAGAATGCTGACAAAGAGACAAATTGTAATAATACGTAATTTGCCGCCAAAGTTGTATCACCAAATACTGCCCCTTGATTCGCGAACCAAGCGAATCCACTCAACAAAGCAAACGTACGAATCATAATATCGACATTTACCCTAAAGATAGCCATCATTTTTGCACGATTGATTATCAGTGGCCAAAGCTCTTTGAGTCGTTGCAAAGGATGTTTAACTTTTAACTTCTTGGTCAATAAATACCAAGCGTAAAACATAGCAATCCATTCGGCAATAACTGTCCCAAAGGCAATTCCTTGAACGCCTTTTTCAAAACCAACTACAAACAGCACATTTAAAGCGATATTCAAGCCGTTGAGTAGTAACTGCACCCACAACAATTGTTTCGTCCAGCCTAAACCGATGAGTCCTCCTAAAAGCGCATACGTGATTAAGGTTGCTGGTGCACCCCAAATACGAATGTAGAAATACTGTTTTACGAGAGATTTTACTTCATCACTAGAACTCATCAACCAAACTGAGAAATTACCAATAAAAAATTGCAATAAAATGAGTATCAGACCAATTACTGCTCCTAGAAGTATCGATCGGAATAAAACTGCTAACACCTCTTCTCTATCTTGAGCACCATCTGCTTGTGCAACGAATCCAGTGGTTCCCATACGTAAGAAACCAAAACCCCAATAAACGAAGCTAAACACCAAAGTAGCGAGTGCTATTGCGCCTAAATCAGCAGCTCCACCTGTTTGACCAATAGTAGCTGTGTCTGCTAAACCTAAAAGAGGTGCGGATGCATTGGCGAGAATGATAGGAATAGCTAAACGAAGAATTTTTTTATGGTTGTAAAAACGACGCATGGATAGAATTGTAGTGGCGAAGATAAGGAATTACAGAGAAGAGAATGAAAACTCAGAGCGAGAATGAGAGAACAGAGCGGGAACTCAAAGAAGAGAGCGGGAACAGAAAAACCGCTAAATGAATCACTTAGCGGTTTAAATTAAATTGAAAATTTTTATTTTCGAATAAGCTTCAATGTTGCTTGAAGTCCATCTTCTGAAGTCAATGTCACGAAGTACATACCACTATTCCATTTTTGAGTTGGAATTTCAATTAATGCATTATCGTCAAACGCATTCGTATGGTAAATTACTCGTCCATTGATATCTACCACTTGAATGGTCAATCTTTCCATTTTTGAATTGCTAATAAACAATACCTCATCTACTGGATTAGGATACATTTGAATCGAAGCATTCGCTGTATTCACCTCTAAACCAAGATGCTCGATAGTAATCGATTTTGTCGTTGTATCTGTACATCCGTTTGCATGTGTTGCTACAAGTTGCACATCATACGTTCCGTTGTTGGTATATGTATGCGTTGGATTAGCATCTGACGAAGGTGTTCCATCACCAAAATCCCAAGTGAAGCTCGTTGCTGCAGAAGAAGAATTGGTGAAACTAGCATCGGACAAATTACTGATAGATGATGTGAAATTCGCTGTTGCATTAGGTTTAACAATTACAACAAATTTTAACGTGTCGCTCGCACAAAGTAATTCATTAAATTCAAGAACGTTTACTGAATACGTTCCAGCTGTCGTATACTTTAATTTCAATTTGGAACCACTATTATTTAAGACGGTTTGTACTTGAGTGGCATTATACATCCACACATAATGTGAGTTAATAGCATTTGAAACCTGAAAATTAGCAACTTGAGTACCACAAACATAAATAGTATCAGGTGATATTTTCGTTGTTTCAGGTTTAATCAAACGTAATAAAAAGTCTTTCGTTCTAGGAATCAACGTGTCATGCCAAAAAGCATTCGGCGGATTTGTAAATGTTCCATTATCAGATCCATCTAACATATGAAGCGGGCCATTTGACACATAATATTCTACATCTAATCCTAAATTAGTAGCTCGCTCATACACAGGTTGTCCACCGTACGTATTTGGTAACGTTGGTACACCGAAAGGATGTCCATATACAAACGGAACTGTTGGATCATTCGCTCCGTGCATGATAAGAATAGGAATATCTCCCGCTTCCATAATGGAAGTATCAGAAACAGCACCCCAATAATCCAAAACACCTTTTACTTTTGAAGAATGATTATAGGTATTCCCTGCACAATCTAGGCACTTCAAATCATTTACCGTTCCACCACCATACGTACTTTGAGGACGTTCTGATTCTTTGTCCATAAACGCTATGTGAAGTGAAATAAATCCACCAGCAGACATTCCACCGAAGAAAATATTATTGGTATCAATACCATACAATGTGGCATATTCTTTAAAATAACGAACAGCTGCTTTACCATCCTGAATTCCACGATATACTGCTCTTTCAGCACTTCCATTACTCAAAGGATTAAATCCCTTTCTATAATCAATAGTAGCGGTAACATATCCTTTTCTAGCGAAAGAATCACAAATAGCAACCATGTCATCTACATCTTTACTACCATTAAGAAAACCACCCGCATGTGCGAAGATGATTAACGGTCGTTTATTGTGCGTGTCACCTGTTGGTTGATACACATTTAATTTCAAATCCGTATTTTGATAGGGAATGGTCCAAACAGGAGCAGCACCGTATTTTACATCTGTCTGCGCATCAGATGAAGGGAAAACACTTTCTCTATAACGATTCGCGTCGTATTGAGCGAACGTAGATAAAGAAAAAGCCATAAAAAGGAGAATAACGATTTTTTTCATGATGACCTTATTTGTAAATAATTTAGTTTCTATTTAAATAAACGTATCAAATATAGATAAAATATAGTCATCTTCGACCTAACTTGATGACTTTATACAACAACATAATTTACTTCGATGAAATTAAAATAGGCTCGACCACAAATCCATGCGCTCGTAACTGTTCTATGAGTCCACACTGATACATCAAATGTAAATAGCCCACGGCGACAAAGCAATTCTTGGTGGATAGTAATTCAGGTAAGGCTTTCATCCATTCCGCATTGCGTTGCTGGAGTAGCACTTCTAGCGGACATTCTTTCGAAAACTGATAGTCCAAATTAAAATTTTTATACTTCTCGGCAAATTGACAATCTTTCGAATCTAGTTTTTTTGCTGTCATTTTCTGTATCCAAAAATGGATCTCTTTTTGGGTACTTTTCCAATTGTTGGAAGACTGTTCTTGTTCGATGAATTCAAGTTGGTTTTCACTAGTTTCTAAACCATGTAGTCGTATATTATTCACGGTGGCTAGATGAATGAGATAATTGTCAAAATGATCCCATTCGTCAGTTGGTAGCACAGTTCCACACTTTACTTTTTGAAATTCTTGTTGTAGTTTCCAACTTATTTCAATCGGTTTTAATTTGTATAAATCGGTCGCCCACTTTTCACTTAACTGTTGAAGCTTTTTAACATCACTTTTCTTCAATCCTTTTTCAAAGTCTTTACTACTCGCTCGTGCATTAATGATATTGATCGCAACATTCTTATCATCAATGGATTCAAAAATGGCCATATCTGATTGAAGAAGTGCTTGTTTAATTTGAGGAATAGAATCCACAAAGGAATTCCCAAACTGATGGAATGTTCCCACTAAAATGGAGTGTTTTCCAGTAGTTGTATCACTTACTTTCCATAGAATTGTGTGTTGACCAATGCTATATTGAGTAATAAGGAGAAATGGGAGAAAAATGATTGTTTTAAGCATAACTCTAAAGATTAAAATTCATAGAGTACGTTTTTCAGCGTTCATACTTAAATATCATTCGCAAAGATAGTACGCTGTGGTATTTGGTATCCATCCGTAAATGACTCCAAATACTTCGCTATTTCCAATAGTTTTTTATCCGTCCATCTTCTAGCATGAATCTGTATTCCGACAGGCATTCCATTTTTCTTTTTTCCAATCGGAATAACTGCTATTGGATGACCAGAAAGTGCGGTCGTATAACTAAATGAAGCAATGGCTTTGGTATATCCTACCTTTTTTCCATTCACAATAAATGACTTTCCTGCACGCTGATGTTTATAGGCTTCAAAAGCACAAACGGGTGTAAGCCAAATATCATACTTCGTTAAGAATTCATCGTAAATCGTGGAAACGGTATTTTTAAAATCGATTGCTTCTCCGTATTGAACACAACTCAATCGTTGACCTAAAGCCATTCCTTTCGCCCAAATTCGGTCTTTATATTTTAAGCGAATAAAGAAGTACATAAACGTTGCTAGTAACGGAACTCTTGGATTGTTTACACCTGTTTCAAATCCTAAAATCTTACTCCACATGAGGTATGCTTTTTTCTCATCATAGACGGGATAATCATTTTCAAAATGATGGGATTCTTTTTTTATTTTAGTGATAAAATTGTTATAAATATCTTGATACTCAGCATCTACTTCCGTGTTATTTATAGTAGTAGCATAAGCAATACGAAGTGTTTTATCTTCCCAGTGTGAATGATTAAAATCGATGGGAGGAATTTCAGAAAGTGGGTATTTCGAGTTATTTCCTAGTACTTCCATTAGTAATAATAAGTCTGTTACATTTTTAGCTAATGGCCCCGGAGTGACGATATGACGAGTACCTTGTGGCTTGTTAGGTGCTTTGATGTGTCCTCTATTTGAAAGAAAATTTTCTGTCGGTCGCAATCCACAAATACCATTAAAGTGGGCGGGAACTCTCACAGAACCTCCAGCGTCTGCTCCTAATTCCAAGGAACTAAATCCTGAGGCAACGGAAGCAGCTGCACCACCCGAACTCCCACCAGCAACTCGTGTTAAGTCATGTGGATTATTTGTTTGACCATTCCAAAAATTGGTGCTTTGCCAATCGATACAATAAAGAGGAACATTTGTTTTGCCAATTATGATTGCACCGGCATCTTTTAAGCGGGTAATCAATTCGGCATCTTCTGTGGCGACATACTTCCGCAAGAAAGGATTTCCATTAGAATTGAGTAATCCTTTGACTAGAAAACTGTCTTTGATGGTCATCGGAAGGCCATGTAATAATCCAACCACTTTTCCGGCTTGAATTTCCGCATCTTTTTCTAACGCTTCCTGCAGTATTTCTTCTTCGTTACGCAAGTCAAAAATAGCATTAATGGTTGGGTTGTGTTTCTTTATCTGATCTAGAAAAGCAGTTACCACTTCAACTACAGATATTTTTTTTGATTTGATATTATCAACGAGTTCATGAGCAGGAGTAAATACTATATTTTTCATAGCAAAAATGTATTTTTTAGTGTTGGAAGTCCTTCCACCCTAAATTTCATTAAAAATACAAAATCTTATTGATTCAATATAATGCTATATGTGAAATAAATAGCCTATTTTGATAATTACAACGTAATCTCAAATAAGCTAAACGGTCCATCTTTATAATGCTCAGGCAAATCATTCGTCCATTCGATGGCTTTAATACCTTTGAAAGTAAACCCACAGTGGCTATAATGTTGATTGATACGTTCATTCCCACTATGTGTATCCAACCGAATAAAATAATGTTCTTTTCGGTATTCGTTATATATATATATATTCTTCCCTATTCTCTGAAAGAAATGTTCATCCGACTTTTGGATAATGTCATAAAGCAGTTTCTCTATGGTTGTTTTTGAGTAGTTGCTTTTTAGTTTTTTGTTGATTCTACCGTAAACGAGTGCTGTGTAACAAATTTTATTCAAAATATCCGTTTTGTTGATGTTCATATTGTAAGAATTTCATTTAGAAATAGTTTGTTTGTTTTTGTAAATACATCACCTCAGTAAAGATATTAAATTCTTATTATAAATCACCCTTAAAAAGATTAATATTTAACTTTTTTATGATTAAAATATAATCATTTGCCTTTTTTAGGTGATTAATTCACGTATCTTTACACCGAAATGAAAAAGACACATACTTCTTCCAATACGCATATAACGGTTTACACACCAGACGTCTGCTCTGCGTTGCAATTGCCGTATATCGAAAGTGGTATCAGTGCTGGTTTTCCTTCTCCTGCGCTCGATTTCGTCGATGTTTCAATTGACTTGAATAAGCATCTAATTAAACATCCCTCTGCGACATTTTATGGAAGAGTGAAAGGCGTTTCCTTGAAAAATGCGGGAATTGATGATGGTGATTTGTTGATTATCGATCGTAGCTTGAGACCGACGAATGGAAAAATAGCGGTGTGTTATATTGACGGAGAATTCACCGCTAAACGTATCAATATTTCAAAAAGTGTCATTTGGTTAATTCCAGAAAATGAAAGCTACCAACCTATCCGAGTGACGGAAGACAATGACTTTCTTATTTGGGGTATCGTTACACATGTTATAAAAGACGTATAAAATGTTCGCATTAATTGATTGCAATAATTTTTACGCTTCGTGTGAGCGTGCTTTCCGTCCGGATTTAAATGGAAAACCAATTGTTGTATTGTCCAATAATGACGGTTGTGTTATTGCCAGAAGTAATGAGTCGAAAGCACTTAAGATTCCAATGGGCGCATTGGCACATGAGTTTGAACCCTTTTTCAAGCAACACAACGTCTATGTTTTCTCTGCTAATTTTCCACTCTATGGCGATATGTCTCATCGAGTGATGTCTATATTGGAAGAATTTTCGCCCGGTGTGGAGATATACAGTATTGATGAAGCTTTTTTAAAGTTAAAAGGATTTGAATTATACAACTTGCTAGATTATGGGCAAGAAATGAGAAGAAAAGTCGTTCAGTGGACAGGAATTCCGATTAGTGTTGGCATTGCACCTACAAAAGCGTTAGCAAAAGTCGCCAATCGAATTGCTAAAAAATTTCCGAAAGAAACAGGTGGCGTTCACATAATCGATACCGAGGAAAAGCGTATTAAAGCACTGAAATGGTTGAAAATTGAAGATGTTTGGGGAATTGGGAGACAGCATGCAGCACGTTTGAACACTCAAAATATTCGTACTGCTTACGACTTTACTCAGTTTTCGGAAGAATGGATTCGGAAATTCATGACCATCGTGGGCATTCGACTCAAACGCGATTTGGAAGGGCTACCCACGCTCGACTTAGAAACCATTCAAAATCGAAAAAACATTGCGACAACCCGAAGTTTTGAAAAAAACTATTCTTCTTTTGAAGAAATGGAAGAGCGCATCTGTTCGTTTGCTGTTTCGTGTGCAGAGAAACTACGTAAACAAGGTGATTGTTGTCAAGCATTACTGGTTTTTATTAAAACCAATAGCCATCGACTAGATTTACCACAATATAGACAAAGTACCGTTATTGACTTACCTTTCGCAACCAATTCAAGCATGGAATTAGCGCATTATGCGAGTTTGGCACTGCAACGCATTTATAAAAAAGACTTTATGTATAAAAAAGCAGGTGTAATCGTCATGGAGTTTTCCCCAGAAGATCAACTACAAACAACACTTTTTGACAACCGAGACGAACGTCATATTACTTTAATGAAAACGGTGGATGCGATTAACAAACGATTTGGGCAACAAAAAGTACGACTGGCAGTACAAGATCAAAAGCGTATTTGGAAAATGAGACAAGAACATCT
>JBEBRN010000100.1:0-9072 GCA_040394775.1 Taishania pollutisoli | reverse complement strand
TATACTCCTCAAACCATCAAGAGAGTGTTTAAATTTATCTCCGAAACTTTAGTAAGAAAGTTACTAGAAAATGGGCGTTTTCGAACCTAGTCAGTTTCTGTAGATTACATTTATTCAACTATATTCATTTGATTAAATTCTTAGAAAATCCAGAAAAGGATTGGCTTAAAGAAACTGACAGTCAACTAGAGCTTGAATTTAGCTCTGTCTAATTATGGGGGCTTACTTTTTAAAATACGATAATCGCTCTAGTAAATTCAAGGTGTTGGGAATGTAATTCCTTTATTTCTTATTTTTATCGGACACTAGTGGTTCTTTTTTTAGTTTCCATTTTTTGTTTCATGCTGTTTCAAACTTAATTTATAACTTTAGAACGCTAAAAAATCAAATTGTAGAATGAACACTATTAAAAATTACGTATTAGGACAATGGGTTGCGGGTGAAGGAACCGAAACAACCGTTTGTGACGCCATCACTGGTGATATAATCGGAAGCGCATCATCCAAAGGATTAGATTTTAATTCTATTTTAGAATATGGTAGAACTGAAGGAGGAAGAGTTTTACGAAAAATGACTTTTCAAGAAAGAGGAAGAATGTTAAAAGCTTTAGCATTGTATCTGATGCAAAGGAAAGATAGTTATTATGAATTAAGTTATCGAACAGGAGCAACGAAGGTAGACTCATGGATTGATATCGAGGGAGGAATTGGAAATTTATTTGCCAATGCGTCTTTAAGAAGACAATTTCCGGACTTACCTTTCTATGTCGATGGTGACGCAGTTCCATTATCAAAAAGTGGTTCTTTTATCGGTCATCATATAATGGTACCGAAAGAAGGTGTGGCTATTCATATCAATGCATTCAACTTCCCAGTTTGGGGAATGTTAGAAAAAATTGCGGTTAACTTATTAGCAGGAGTTCCTGCAGTGGTAAAGCCATCTTCTATTACTGGTTTCTTAACGGAAGCCGTGGTGAAAGATATTATTGCTTCTAAAATATTACCGGAAGGTGCTTTACAACTATTATCAGGAGCAGCAAGAGAATTGATTGACGCTGTTACGAGTGAAGATATTGTCACTTTCACAGGAAGTGCCTCTACTGGATTAATGTTAAAGTCAAAATCAGTAATTACACAAGGGAACGTTCCTTTTAACTTAGAAGCGGATTCATTAAATGCGATGATTCTTGGAAAGAAAGCAACGCCTGACACGGAAGAGTTTGCTATTTTCGTCAAAGAAGTTACTAAAGAAATCACTATTAAAGCAGGGCAAAAATGTACGGCTGTTCGCCGTATCATGGTTCCGGAAGAATTAGTAGATGAAGTAAATTCAGCCGTTTCCAAGCGATTGGCTTCTACTATCATCGGTGATCCAAAAGCGGAAGGCGTTCGCATGGGTGCTTTAGCTTCTATTGGACAAGTGAAAGCAGTTCGTGAAGCAGTTGAAGCGCTAAGCAAATCACAAGAAATTGTTTACGGAAGTTTAGATGATTTCGATGTTGTCGGTGCAGACCGTTCAAGAGGAGCCTTCTTCTCTCCTATTCTCTTCTTTAATGATAGTCCGTTTGTAAAAACAGATGTACACGAAATTGAAGCATTCGGTCCCGTTTCGACCATTATGCCCTATAAGAATATCGAAGACGCTATTGAATTAGCCAAATTAGGAAAAGGATCATTAGTTTCATCTATCGTAACACCTTGTAATAAGGAAGCTGCCGAATATGTTATCGGCGCTGCTTCTATGCACGGACGTATTTTAGTATTGAATAAAGACTGTGCGAAAGAAAGTACAGGACATGGTTCTCCAATGCCTATGTTAGTTCACGGTGGTCCAGGTCGTGCTGGTGGTGGTGAAGAAATGGGTGGAAAAAGAGGTGTTTTACATTATTTACAACGCACTGCCATCCAGGGACATCCAACCACTATCTCTGCGATTACACAAGTATATCAGCAAGGTGCAAAAGGAATTCTATCAGACGTTCATCCATTTAGAAAGTACTACGAAGAATTAGAAGTGGGCGATCAATTGATTACTGAAAGTCGTAAGATTACACCAGAAGATATCGATCAATTTGCTGCTTTGAGCGGAGATAATTTCTATGCTCATAAAAGAGAGACAGATTTCACAGGAACGATGTTCGACGAGCAAGTTGCGCATGGTTATTTTATCATGAGTGCTGCTGCAGGTTTATTTGTAGATAGCTACGAAAAGAATCCTGTTTTATTGAATTACGGAATTGATGAATTGCGTTTCACAAAACCCGTTTATGCAGGAGCGAACATTCATGTGCGTTTTACCTGTAAAGAAAAAATCACCACGGATGTTACTCCAAAAGAAGACGACCCAAAAACTAAAATTCAGCGAGGTGTTGTGAAATGGTTGGTGGAAATGTTGGATGATACGGATGAGCCATTAGTGGGAATTGCTACGATTTTAACGATGGTTGAGAAGAAAGATCAGACGGTTCACGAAATTTGACATTTTCTTAAAGGACAGTAAAAATGCTGTATAGATTAATGTAAAAAGTATATTTAAAAAGCCATCGAATTCGATGGCTTTTTTGTGGAGGATGGGGAATTATAGCCCAAGGCGATGCCTTGGGCTATAATTCGTTGCCCTTTCAGGGCGAAGAAGTAGAATTACAGACAGAAAATATCACTGAGAGCATCTGCTATTATTGATAAAGTTTATTCGCCCTGAAGGGGCAGCTAATCCCAGCAGGATGCGTTGCATCCTGCAATAGTTCGAGTATTTTTTTCGCCCTGAAGGGGCAACTCACAATACCTCATTCTATTTACCTAAATCCTAAATATTTTTTCCATCTCAATTTTCCATTTTTAGCGTATCTTTGTTCTATGGGAAGAAAAATAGCCATCGACTTTGGTTTAAAACGGACAGGCATTGCCATTACCGATGAATCGAATATCATCGCTTCGGGTTTAACGACGATTGATAGTCGAGAATTGATGCCGTTTTTAGAGAAATTGATTCCCGAGAAAAAAGTGGATACGATTGTCTTGGGTTTTCCTAAGAAATTGAACAATGAAGATGGCCATATTACTCAAAATGTGCGTTTATTAAAGGAAGCCTTGGACAAGAAATTTCCCTTGTGTGAGACGGTGCTTTTAGATGAACGTTTTACTTCTAAAATGGCTTTCCAAACAATGATTGATAGTGGTTTGAAGAAAAAAGACCGTCAAAACAAGTCACTTATCGATGAAATTAGTGCGACCATTCTGTTACAAGACTACATGAATAGTTGATATGTCGAAAACCATCGCATATTACTTTGATGAAGACAAATGCTTGCTTTTCGTAGGTCGAAAATCCTTTTTGAGAACAACATCTCCAAATGATTTGACCTTATTGCAAAAGTATCTGGATAAACATCCAAACTCTTATAAAGCGATTGCACTTTCCTACGATTTAAAAAATGCGATTGAAGACCTTACTTCTTCCAATAATGATCGAATTGGTTTCCCAAATGTGATTTGTTGGGAACCAGAACATGTGCTTTCGTTTCAAAATAACGAATGGACTGTTTTACAAAGCACTCATACGGACAAAGCGTTAACGTATGGAAAGGCATTCATTCAGCAAATTGAACAGGATGAAAATAACTTATCTGAATTAACTTTTCTATCGACAGAAAGTAAAGCGGACTATTTAAAAGCGATTCAAAAAATTCAAGAGGAAATTCAATATGGCAATTCGTATGAAGTGAATTATTGTCAAGAGTTTTACACCGAAAATATTCCTGACTTTTCTTCCTTTGCCTTAATCAAGCAATTATTTAAAACAACAAAAGCACCATTTTCAGCTTATCTGAATTTTGATGAATGGGAAGTTTTTAGCGGAAGTCCCGAACGTTTTATAAAGAAAACGGGGAATCGTTTAATTTCACAACCGATAAAAGGAACGATTGCACGAGGAAAAGATAAAACGGAAGATGAATCACTAAAACAAACGTTATTACATTCACAAAAAGACGTCTCTGAAAATGTAATGATTGTAGATTTGGTGAGGAATGACTTATCGCGTATTGCCCAAAAAGGAACGGTGGAAGTAGAGGAATTAGCAGGTATTCATTCTTTCAAAACGGTACATCACTTAGTTTCTACGATTGCTTGTGAACTAAAAGAAAACACTTCTTTTTCGACTATTTTAAAAGCTACTTTTCCTATGGGTTCGATGACGGGTGCTCCTAAACTTTCAACGATGAACATTATCGAACATCACGAAAAATTCAAGCGTGGTATTTATTCTGGAAGTATGGGTTATATCGAACCAAACGGTGATTTTGATTTGAATGTGGTGATTCGGTCGTTGGTGAAGAATAATGAACGCAAAGTGATGACGTGTGGTGTTGGTGGAGCAATCACGATGCAATCGAATGCTGAAAATGAATTTGACGAATGTCTCGTGAAGGTGGATAAAATATTACAGTTGTTTTCCAATTCTGGAGCTGATTTAGACGTTTAGATTGGAATTTTCATTTACTTGAAATAAACTATATTCTTAAAAAGAACTACGTATCAAAATAAATAAAATCCTAATTTTAAAACAATTCACTCATCATTTCCACTCCAAAGTGTATCTTTGAAAAAAAAGAACATTATGCGAATTATTTCCGTTTTATTGACACTACTCATTTTAACCGCTTGTAAAGAGAAAGTCGTGGAAAATAAAAAACCTTTGGATCAACTGACGCTTCAGGAATTGGATTCTTTAGTGAATAAAGAACCGGAGAATGTCGCTTATCTGAAATTATACGGTTCTAAGCTACTCGATGAATACCAAGGAGAAGAAGCACTTCCGGTATTAGCAAAAGCCTATCGTTTAAATCCAAAAGATATTCGTGTGAAGCAATTATATGCGAGCGCACTTATCAATCGTATTCATAAAAACGCGAGTGAAGTCGAAACAGGAATTAAGAATTTAAAAGAAATCATTAAGAAAGAGCCCGAAAACAAAAAAGCATTTTTGGACTTAGCAACTGCTTACAGCTACTTTCAAGATTACGAAAACACTTTTAAATATGTAAATGAAGCCTTGAGAATTGATCCAAAATACCGTGATGCATATATTATTAAAGGTCGTACGTATTACAAAATGGGAAATATCAAATTAACCAAATCTTCTTTTGAAACGGCTGTTCAACAAGACCCACAATTCTTCTTGGGCTACCTTCAGTTAGGATGGGTTTACACCGAAACCGAAGATTATAAAAATGCGTTGCAATATTTTATCACAGCATCACAGTTAGAGAGTAAATCAACCGATGCACTGTACGGCGTGGCTTACAATCAACAAATGTTAGGACAATCCAGCGAAGCATTGGAAGGTTATCGTAATTTATTAGCTGTTGATTCAGCGTATTATTTAGCTTATTTCAATCAAGCTTACATTAAGGAATATGACCAATTAGAAATTGATAGTGCGGTTTATTATTACAAAAAAGCATTGGCAATTCAACCTGAATTTGTCAAAGGATGGCATCAATTAGGAATGTGCTATCTGGAAAAAGGGAATAAAGAAACAGCATTAATCGCCTTTAAGAAAGCGTTGGAATACAATCCTGAGTATGATTTAACTAAAGAAGTTCTCATTAAAAATTATAAGAGTTACGATGCAGCGAAATAAGCTGATTCTTCTTTTGGGCGATGTCTTAATTCCAATTTTAGGATATTTTCTTTGGAATTGGGGACTGTATTTTATTTTCTTGTTTCTGTTTTTAGATTTGCTTTCTTATAATATTCTGTATTATTATAAACATCGAAAAATACAGCGTTTTAGAAATCAGTCGATTAATACTAAGCAAATGATTGGTCATTTTGGAATTTTATTCCTCACGACAACGCTGATTTTTATCGGATATTCCTATTTGTTCAACACCCTTCAAGCTACAAATTACACCACTGAAATGGTTGCATTTTTCATGTATAAAGACATGGGATTTGCACAAGGATATATTCTTCTGCCAATTATCATTCTTACTGCTTTAATGACTTATAAAACAGAGTTTATTTTGCAAGGACAATTCGCGAGATTATCTATTCCACAGCTTTTCACTAGTTATTTACGCGATAATTTAGCAGCACTTTGTTTGTTAGGAGGCTTCCTCTTGCTTTTTGAACTCCAGATTCTGACTCCAGCAGTGTATTTCTATCTAGGAATTGCTTTGTATGCACTTTACAAATTAGTACTTATTAAACGTACTTAAGATTATTTTATTTTGAGGTGCTGAGTTCCAATTTGAACAGTTCTTAAGATATGAACTTTTTATCTTTCTTTTACTTTTTGTCCGTCAAAAAGTAACAAAAACTCGTCGCCCAATTTTTCTTCGCTTAAAAATCTTATAAAAAATGACCTCGTCGGCGATTTCCTCCGTTGTCACTACGGAACTTCCTTGAGGTGCCCATCTTTTATTGCCATTTTTTGCACTCTAAAAATATGCGACATCCTAATCCGTCGTTGTGTTTAAAACTCTCATTTGTTTGAAAAAGATTACTTTTATTAAAAGCCATCACCTCAAAATAAATTTAACACAACGTTCTTGAGATTAAATTAATTCAAATAATTCATCTGTATCTTTTCTAACTTTTCTCCAATGCTGTCTAATATCATCTTCAGAACGATAGCCTAAAGCACAAACAACCGTAGCTGTAATATTGTGTTCGTCTAATCCTAATACCTCGTTGTACTTATCTATTTGGAAACCTTCAATTGGTGAAGCATCTACTCTGTAATGCGCCGCAGCTTGTAATAATTGACCTAATGCAATGTAACATTGTTTTTCGTTCGAATGCATGACTTGCATATCAGAACGATATTGCAAATCTCTCTTTAATCGTAGCGCATATTTATCGAGTTCTTCTACCGGAACATTTTGAGCATTTGAATTAAGTTCAATGAAACGATCATAATGTTCATCTGTAAGTGATTTGTATGAACAGAAAACAATCAAATGTGATGCTTCTGTAATTTGTGGCTGATTGAATGAATGCTTCTGTAATTCGGCTCTAACTTCAGGAGTTTCGATAATAAGAAATTTATACGGTTGCAATCCATTTGACGTCGGAACTAAGCGCAACACTTCCTTAATATTGTTGAAAATTTCAGGTGCAATCTTCTTATTCGCGTCAAATCGCTTCACTGCGTAACGCCATTTTAAATCCTCAATTAATTGATCCATTTATGATTCACTATCCTTTTTAGCGTTTATTTAATTCTAACAATTCTTTTCGTTTCTGCAATAATTTCATTGCGCAATTTATCTGAAACAGGAACTAATGGTAAACGTAACACATTTTTCAAAATAGCTCTTTCTTCCAAGGCAACTTTTACGCCACCAGGATTTCCTTCGGAGAAGAATAGCTTAGTAACGTGCAACAATTCATAGTGGTATTTTCTAGCCGTTTCAAAATCGTTCTTCAAAGATGCATTGACCATTTCTGTGAACGCTTCAGGATATGCTTGACCAACGACAGAAATAACACCAACAGCACCTGCCGCAATTAGTGGTAATGTAAGCGCATCATCTCCAGAAAGAACATCAAATTCTGCTGGTTTCAAACGGATAATTTCCATAATTTGCTCCATGTTTCCAGAAGCTTCTTTTACGGCAACGATATTTTTGATTTCTGCCAAACGCAACGTTGTTTCAGCAGACATATTAGAACCCGTTCTTCCTGGTACATTGTACAAAATAATTGGTAAATCGGTATTTGCCGCTATTGTTTTAAAATGTTGGTAAATTCCTTCTTGCGTAGGCTTGTTGTAATAAGGTGAAACGGATAAAATACCATCCACTCCCGCTGGAATTTGTGTAAATGCTTTCGCCACTTCCATCGTGTTATTTCCGCCAACACCGTAAACAATGGGTAATTTTCCGTTGTTCACTTCTATAACGGTCTCTAAAACACGTAGTTTTTCATCATTGCTCAAAACAGGCGATTCTCCAGTCGTTCCTTGCACAACCAAAAAATCAATCCCTTTTTCTATTTGTAATAGAACTAACTTTTTCAAGCTATCAAAATCGATTGATAAGTCTGCGTTAAATGGTGTCACTAATGCGACTCCTGTTCCTCTGAAATTTTTCATATTCTCTTACAATGATGATTGGTGCAAAGTTAATGGTTTTTTGGTGGAATATGTTTAGATAGTGGTTGGAAAGTGATTTATTTCTCCTTTCTTTATCTGAGAATTTAGCAAAGCGTCTCATCATTGTTAAAATGTTAGATGTTATTATCTCGAAAAAACATCACCCAATTTCTTTAAATATTACTTTATACTGTAGTTGGATATAATCTTCCCAAGTTTTAACTTCAAAATTTCCTAAATTAATTAATTCCCTTTTCTTATTTAAAAGAAAAACATCTACATTACAAGGGAATTGATAAGGATCATCTAACAAAATATCCTCAATATTTTTCAAGGGTAATTGAAAAATAAATGACGCGAATTTTTCGTTAACAAAGCTCGCTTCGGAATTGTCATAACCATCCTGAAGATTTGGTTCTAATTGTCTTTCGATATAGGGTTTATTTAGCACCCAAATTACATCAAAACTATTTATCCCATCAATATGTTGTCCAAATTTATAGATTTCTTTTTTCTGATTCTCATTAAGAGATTGTAAGCTACCTAGATATATATGGAGTGTTTTGTTTTCATAAAAGGATATATCATTCTTTTTATTTTGAGTTTCGGTTGATACATTCTCTGTATTAACATCAAATACTTTAGGGCTGACTTCTTGATTTGAACATGAGCTCATTAAAAAATAGCCAATAATATATATAAAATATTTGTGCATTAATTTTGAATAGTTATCTGAGATCGGTCAGAACATTTGTTTATTAAAGGAATTATTAATCTTCTTTTTAGCTAGATAAATGTAGCGATTGTTTTTGAAAATTTTAAATATCTCTAAAAAAATTAAATTATGTAATCAGTCTTTCAAAGATAGATTATACACATTAATAACGAAAAGATAATTACGATAGTTCTCATTATGAGTATGTTCATTAAACTGTGTCAAAATTTTATTTTTTAAGAAAAAAGTGTAAA
>JBEBRN010000099.1:0-9418 GCA_040394775.1 Taishania pollutisoli | reverse complement strand
GGGCTAAAACCGCAACTTCGCTATCGCTACGCTGCGTTTAAGCCTTACTTGTTATTTTTCACTTCTGTATTGTGTATTTTGAATAATAACCATATCACATCTTTCACTTGCAGTTTTATGTTCTTCTATGTCTTTTTTATCAAAAATTAGGTACGGAACAGGATTGTTTTCTAAATAATCTTTCATAGGATAATTTAGTAAATTAAAATCTGAGAAAAAATGAAATATTTTCTTTTCATAATATTGTATTATAATAGAATAAACTTGATTAGGATATTTATTTTTAATTATTGAAGTCATAGACGAATAAGGATATCCATAATACCAATCATCATTTGTTTTATATAATGCATGAGTTCCTCCACAAAGCATAACACAAACAGTATTAGAATCAACAATTTTCATCAAATTTTCACTCAAAAACTTTTCTCTAATAGAGTCAGATTCTCTCCAACTATAATCTGAGTATTCAAATTTAAGATTAGTTAAATATTCATCGTAAATTTCTTTTCTTGTATTTAAAAATTGGTTGAATATAACTTGATTTTGATTAAGTTCATCAAGTAAACTATTAATTAAACTCAAGCTTTTTTTTCGATTATAATTTCTCACCTTCTGTTTAACAATGTATCTATCTACTAGTGGTAAATTAATCTGTTTTAGTTCTGGGAAAATTATAGATAAGACTCTTACTTGTCTTTTTAACTTATAATAACTGAATAAATCTATCCCTTTTGCTTCTATTTTATTCGAACCTGAAAGGTTGTATTCCCTCAATTGCGCCAATATTAGTTTAGTTTTTTTTGCAACTTGTTTAGACATTGCTGAGTTAATAATGTCAATATCAGATTCACCTATACCTTCTAAAATATAGTTATTATAAATTTTTCCAACCTCTGACGAAACTTCAAAAATCACTACATTGATAGAAGTGTTTTTATGAATGTAATTAATTATAGAGCTCTGAAGAGGGCCATCATTCTGAAAATGACCTTCTCCTATAACATATAATTTGTTAGATGCGTTATAGAAATTAAAATCCAGTGTATCTCCCGATTGAGAAAATAGAAAAGAAAATTGCAATACAAATAGAATATTAAATAAAACTTTCATTTACTTGGGGCTCTTGTATGTTTTTTTAAAACATTTCTTACTATTAAAATTGGGTACTGTACTCGTATTATTAATTTATATCCATCACATGAATCGTAGTTACCATCGGTATTAGGTGTTTGATTATATAATTCTCCTTCAACATTTGAATCAGGAGTAATATTCCTTGGGTCTAAAATTGACTTTCGATTTTTATTCTCTTGATTATATATTTTTTCATCTATATTAAACTTATAGTAGCTATTACCACCGTTGTCGTTTCTTTTAGTCTTGAGTTTTGCTGACAATATTTCATATCCATTTTTTGGTAGACCATTAACAACTCCTTCAAAAGATTCTCCACCAGTACTAGTTGCTTCTCCAGCTGTAACGTTTGGATAATCTTGAATATTAGGTACAGATTGTGTTCCAGAATGATTAATTTGATTAATAGTAAATCTTTTTGTTTTCCAACGTGTCTTTGGTAATGTCTTTTCCTTAGTAAAAGTAATATTCCAGCTAAATTTCATACCTATTTTAGGAATTTTAGTCCCTTTTGAATAAAGCGCTTTCCTGAACGAAATAGTGAATAACCCAAAATTAATAGATTTTGGAGGTTTTGGAAGTTTTGAAACAACATTTTCTGATGCTTGTCCTTTTGTATCGTTAAAATTTGTGGGGTTATTATCCATTGATACATAAGGAGATTGCGATGGAAAATCTGATGATAATGGATCTATCGTTAACCATCTACCTAATCTTGGGTCAAGCAGCCTAAATTCAGTCGAATAACTATTTCCTTTACTTTTAACTTGGTCATCCCTCTCAGAGCCCTGATACCCATACCTATACCCACCATTCACCGCTACCATTTTTGAACTCGTAATCGTATCGTGTGTTTTGAGTACTTCCTTGTAAATATAAAGATTCTCCACTTTCTTGTCTGGATCGAAGAATGAAACCTCCAAATACATTGGTCGGTCGGGATATTTATCCGTAAATGTTCCGTCTAATAAACCATTTACGTAAAACTCTACATTTCCATTGTTTCGCCATATACGGTAAACGTCTCCATTTTGAAATAAACGAGGGCTATTCAAATTTGTCTGATAAACGCCACCCACATGAATATCACGTGTCTTAGCTGTTGATGCCAAAAACCATCCAAAATCAGTACCTAATTCCTTGCCAGAAGGAGTGTGAGAAATTCCCACAGCGACATTGTAATAATTGGACAAAGTAAAGGGTGTCGACGTTGAACTCGATTGAGAGAGCTTACCGGTGACAAGCTCTTTTTGATTAATATGACGGATGTCGTTTCGCAAATGGTTGTTTTTGGATAGATAAATGTAGGAAATATTTTTGGGAAAAGCATTCTAAACTATCTAAAAATAGATAGACACACTATGTATTCACTAGATTTTAATGTGTTTAAGTTGTAAAAATATTGATTATCAGTAGTTTAATGTTGAACAAATCAAATATCCGATACCTCGAAGAAACCACGAAGTGAATTGAGTACATTACCGAGTACATTACCCATTACCGCTGTAGTTGTAACGATGCTTTTCAAAATAATAATGTATATAATACAATATCCCAAATTAAACTAATAACTAAAATAAAAATTGATAAAATTGGGCTAACAATTAAATATTGTCTATTTTTTGATTTAAACGAAATAATAAAAAGAGATAACATTACAATCAAAACAAAGATTGTATTTTTTATAGAAAATAAATAAACCATAAAACAAATTATGATAAAACATATCAAAAATGTAATAATTGATTCTTTAAATCGTAATATTATGATGAAAAATAGAATTATTTGGGTTAATATCCATAAAAAATTTATAATTCCCACATTAGAAGGAGATGCTATTTCATACATCCAAAAACTTAAAAAAAGTAAGATGCATATTTGTAAATAATAGATATATTTCATTTCTCTGCTTTTCCTGAAGGTTCCTCTGCTTTTCCTGGAATTTTAAAAGTTCCCGCATTTTCATTTACTTTAAAAACTTTTTCTAAAGTTTGATTTTGTATTATTACAGCGCTATGAGCTTCAAAGCGAGAAAGCTTTTCCCATTTTTATATGCTGATTTTTTGTCATAATTTGCATTAATAACATTGTTCATATCCCACCATTCACAGCTACCATCTTTGAACTCGTAATCGTATCGTGTGTTTTGAGTACTTCCTTATAAATATACAAATTCTCTACTTTCTTGTCTGGATCGAAGAAAGAAACCTCCAAATACATTGGTCGGTCGGGATATTTATCCGTAAATGTTCCGTCTAACAAGCCGTTTACGTAAAACTCCACATTTCCGTTATTACGCCATATACGGTAAACGTCTCCATTTTGAAATAAACGAGGACTATTCAAATTCGTCTGATAAACACCACCTACATAAATATCCCGTGTCTTAGCTGTTGATGCCAAAAACCATCCGAAATCAGTACCTATTTCCTTGCCAGAAGGAGTGTGAGAAATTCCCACAGCGACATTGTAATAATTAGACAATTTGATGGATGTCGACGTTGAACTCGATTGAGAGAGGTTGTTGGTGACGAGCTCTTTTTGGTTAATATGACGGATGTCGTTTCGCAAAGGATTGTTTTTGGATAGATAAATGTAGGAAATATTTTTGGAAAAGCATTCTATGCTACCGAAAAATAGATAGACACACTATGTGTTCACTGTTTTTTAATGTGCTTAAATAGTAAAAGTGTTGATAATCAGCTGTTTATTTTTGAATAAATCAAATATCCGATAATTGAGTACATTACCCACTGCCAAAAGTAATCTATATCTAAAAATTTCTAACTTTTAAAATAACTATTGAACGAGCGAGACGCTCGCACTAGCTTGGTGGCTTATTTTTAAATAAATCAAACATCCGATAATTGAGTACATTACCTAAAATAATTAATAAAATCTTGTCGTATAATTAAATAATCATTTCCATATATCCCTATAATACCTTCTTTATAATCAAAAATAAAACTAGAGAGATTAGAAACACTCACTTGATTAAGTGGTTCTAGTGTAAAAACATATATTTCACTTTCATCCCAAAAACTAGCCTTTTTCCAATGAATAGAGAATTTTACATCATCAATACTTATTTTACTTATATAATTTATTTCTTTATTAAAAAATATTGTCCATTTCCCTTCCTGCTTCAAATACCAAATATTTTTTTTAAACTCAAATAAAGTATTTTTATTTAATATGCCACTTTCAAAAAAAATTGAATCATTTAAGTAATTTCTTTTACTCTCAAATTCATACACTTTATCATAATTAAATGGAGTATTCTTTTTCTCTTCATTACTTTTTACGATAAAAGAGTATCTTTTTTCTTGTGCATTTATCTCTTTCACAAATAAAAATAGAAATATTATAATGAACACTATAGAATAATTAATTTTGCATTTTTTTTTCATACTATTCAGGTTTTGGTATTATTACTGTTTTTTTCTCCTTTATTTTCCATTGAATTTGGTTTACAGAATGCTTCCAATTTTTAAGTTCTTCATCATATTCTGTTCCTTTGTCAATAGATAAGTCTTTAATATATTTCTTGAATGCCTTTGAATTACTTACTCCTGACCAAGATAATTGTGTTAATTGTTCATTCGAATACCCAAGATTATTCAAATCTCGATACTCTTTTAAACCTTCATACATCATTTTTTGATAATTAGAAAAAAGATCATGATTTTCATCGTCTTTACTCCCAAATTTAGTCACTGCAATATATCCATGAATTGCTTCATGTAATAGAGTATTTACTAGTGCTATATCGGATTTCACAAGTGAATAATATGATATAATAAAAGCATCTGTATTATCTTCTATTTCAAAATGCGTTCTATTAGGATCATAGTAGGAGTCAGTTTTCATTCCAATTAAAGTATGTGATGACGTATTTACATGTGGGCTGGCATAAGTTGTTGCATTAGCATTTTGTTTAACTTTACTCCCGTCATAGAACAATGTAAAATTATACATGCTATTATTCATATATTTAGACAAAGCTTTTCTATAAACGGAATTCGTGGCGAATAGTTGATTAAAAATTATTCCATATGGAGATTCACCAATATTTCCTGGATCAATATCCTTACCATCAGAATCCACAAAAAACAATGGATTATTTGCTCCAAAATTGTAAGGGTTCAGAGCAGGATATTTTCCAGCAAATGCGTCAATCGTCAACCATCTCCCTAACCTACTATCATACATCCTTGCCCCAAAATCATACGAGTTTCCTCGTCCTTTCACTTCGTCGTCTTTCTCCATGGAGTTAAACCCATACCTATACCCACCATTCACAGCTACCATTTTTGTACTCGTAATCGTATCGTGTGTTTTGAGTACTTCCTTATAAATATACAAATTCTCCACCTTCTTGTTTGGATCGAAGAATGAAACCTCCAAATACATTGGTCGGTCGGGATATTTATCCGTAAATGTTCCGTCTAATAAACCATTTACGTAAAACTCTACATTTCCATTGTTTCGCCATATACGGTAAACGTCTCCATTTTGAAATAAACGAGGGCTATTCAAATTTGTCTGATAAACGCCACCCACATGAATATCACGTGTCTTAGCTGTTGATGCCAAAAACCATCCAAAATCAGTACCTAATTCCTTGCCAGAAGGAGTGTGAGAAATTCCCACAGCGACATTGTAATAATTGGACAAAGTAAAGGGTGTCGACGTTGAACTCGATTGAGAGAGCTTGCCGGTGACAAGCTCTTTTTGGTTAATATGACGGATGTCGTTTCGCAAATGGTTTTTTTGATAGATAAATTTAGGAAATATTTTTTACAAATGAAGTATTTCTCTCTTTACTTTTTATCCATAAAAAGAGAAAAGCTTTGCTTTTAAAGACGTTAAAATAAATTGTCGAAGACAACACCCCAAAATAAAGTTTTCACAAAGAAAATTGATTTAAGTCAGATATACGCCAATCTTCGTATTGATTCATTCATGATAAGGATGGATATTTGCATTTAGATTCACTATCACTGATTTGTAATGTAAGAGGCAGAATGAGTACTATATTTATATTGATTTTATTTTCCTTGGCTACTATTGTTACGCTTTTGCTTGTTCATATTCGGAAACTAAAGCAAGAGCATGATAATACTATCAAGGTGCTCTATGATTATTTGAATCAATTAAATGATCAATTGAAGTTTGTAGACGAAAAAGTAAAATTCACTACAGATTTTAAAGAGTCGCTTTCAAAAGCCCAAACAAAACTTAATAAAGATATCTTTGAGCTTCAAATGGTATTGTTTGATAAAAAATTCAAAAAATAAAGTGCCATTTTAATTTAATTACACTAATTTTAATCTCTCATCACAAAGATTAATGAATGATTAGAATTGCCATTGCTGAAGATAATTTATTCTTAGCCAACGCTATAAAAGAGAAACTTTCCTTTTTTAATGATATTAAAATTAAGTTCATTGCTGAGAATGGTCAAATTTTACTCGATAAATTACAAGAAGAAAAAGGGGTCGACTTAATTTTGATGGATATTGAAATGCCTGAAATGAACGGTATTAAAGCAACGGAATTGGTTAAAAATAAATACCCTCAAATTAAGATATTAGTAATAACTGTCTTTGATGACGATGATAATATTTTCAATGCGATAAAATCTGGTGCCGATGGTTATCTATTAAAAGAAACCAATCCAGATGAACTGCATAAAGGAATTTTAAATGTTTTGGAAGGTGGTGCGGCAATGAGCCCATCGATTGCTTTTAAGACATTGAAGTTATTGCGGAGCCCAATTACATCTTCTGAAAACACAGTAGATGAAGATATAAAACTAAGCCCTCGCGAAGTAGAAGTTTTAGAGCAATTAAGTAAAGGATTAAATTATAATGCAATTGCCGATAACTTGTGTTTGTCTTCGGGGACAGTGCGTAAGCATATTGAGAATATTTATTCTAAATTACAGGTTCATAATAAGTTAGAGGCGGTTGAAAAAGCCAGAAATAATCGACTGATTTAATATAAAATGACTTATAAATGAGATATTTCCCACTTGTATTAAATGCCAAAAAATGGACTGTTTTAGTACTTTTTCTAGTGCCACTTTTTTGTTTTTCTCAAAAAGCAGAACAATTGAATTCAAAGGCTGAGAAATTAATTGAGTCGCACCCAAAAGAAGCGTATGATTTATTAATTCAAGCACAAAAGCAAAACAAGGATAAAGGTGAGTTAAAAGAACAAATAGCATTGAATCTAGCTATTGTAAGTAGAATTCAAGGAGAGTATCAAAAAGCCATTCAATTGACAAATGAAGTGTTAAAATTGAACACTTCTTCAAAAATCAAAGCATCCGCTTTCAATAATTTAGGAACAGCCTATAAACGCTTGGGTGAGAACGAAAAGGCAATGAAGAATTATATTACGGCCCTTCAAATTTATACCAAGGAAAATAAATTGTCAGAGGCTGCTACTGTGGAGAATAACATTGGACTGGTTTACCAAAGTTTAGAGGACTTTAGCAAAGCAGAAACCTATCATTTAAGCGCTTTAAAACATTTTGATAATATGAATGACTTAGCGGGCAAGTCAAAAAGCTACAATATGCTTGGAATCGTTTATGCCAATATGGGTGATCTTGAAAAAGCACTTATTAATTTTAAGTTGAGTTATGATCTTGAAATTAAACTGAAGAATAAAGTGGGGATTTCTGAGTCTATTAATAATATTGGCGGTGTGTTTTTCTATTTAGGTGAATTAGATTCCGCTTTGGTTTATTTTAATAAGTCATTGCAAATCGATAGAGAAAATAAAGACTATTCCAATTTAGCGGACGGAATGAACAATATAGCGGAAGTCTATATGAATTTCAATGACTTTAAAAACACTGAATTATACTTAGATTCTTCTCTTTATCTCGCTAAGAAATATGACTATGCCAATGCGTATTTACATTCGTTAGAGACGAGAAGCTATATGTATGAAATGAAGAATGATTTAAAATCGTCTATCAGCTATTTAAGAGAATACTATGAGGCAAAGGATAGTGTGGCGAGTTTGAGCAATACCAATAATTTGAATGAATTAGAAGCAAAGTATCAAACGGAGAAAAAAGAACAACAATTAGTAGTGAAAGACCTCGAATTGAAAAAGAAAACAAATTTCTTAGTGCTAATATCTTTATTACTCGGCTCTTTTATCGTGATTGGATTGTTGATTTATCGTGATTTAAAACTCAAAAACAAACAGCAAAAGCAAGAATTTCAATTGAAGGAAGCAATCTCTGTGATTGAAGAACAAAAGAAGCTACAAGAGCAACGTTTGGCTATTTCACGCGATTTGCATGATAATATCGGCGCACAATTGACATTTATTATTTCATCGGTGGATACCTTGAAATATGCCTTTAAAATTACGGATGATAAAATAAACAATAAACTGAGTTCGATTTCTAGTTTCACCAGAGATACTATTACCGAATTAAGAGATACCATTTGGGCGATGAACCATACAGTTATTGACTTTGATGAGGTTCACAGTCGAATTGCCAACTTTGTAGAAAAAGCAAAATCGGCTAAAGAAAATATTGATTTTGATTTTGAAGTGGAGAAGGATTTAGGAAAAACGGAATTCTCATCTGTTGTGGGAATGAATGTCTATCGTATTATCCAAGAAGCCATTAACAATGCCGTGAAATACTCGGAAGCAACAACGATTGGAATTCACGCAGTTAAAGACGGTAATGCGCTAAAGGTTAGTGTAAAAGATAACGGAAAAGGATTCGATAAAGACGAAATTGAATTCGGAAACGGGTTGCGAAATATGAAAAAAAGAGCGGATGAAATCTCCGCTACTTTTGAAATGAGTTCTAAACCAAATGAAGGTACAACGATAACGTTTGTTTTGCCACTTTAAATATTAATTAGAAATAAAACTTACTTTGAGATGCTAGTTCTTAGTAGAATAGCCTTTCTCAAACAAACGGAAATCTTACGACAACGACGGATTAGGATGTCGAGATTTATCCTCAAAACTTCGGCACTCCCGCTTCTCGTCTTCACGCCTTCAAAAGCAGAGCTTTTTCTCTTTTTGACGGACAAAAAGTAAAAGAAAAATAAATGAACTCAGATTTCAAACATCAATACAAGATTTCAAACATTACACAGTACATCAAATATTATTTGCCCATTTACTAGATATTACCCATGTATCGTTTCTTTTTTACCGTAATTCCGAATAATACTATCTTCATACGCTAACCATTCTTTCCAACGGGAATCAATATCACCAACGCCGTATT
>JBEBRN010000098.1:0-9477 GCA_040394775.1 Taishania pollutisoli | reverse complement strand
TCACCTCTTCACTGCCAGCGAAGCGCTCTACCAAATGAGCTAATTCCCCTTGTTGGGTTGAATTGCGATTCGTCCCAATAGCGACGAATATTAACTCTCCAATGAAAAAAAACGACTGTATTCACAATCTTTCATTATGCAGAGTTGTTTCAACTATTCTGTTTTTTATGTATATTCACATTCTACAAATATTAGTAATAAATTGTATTAAGTAAATACTTATTAAACAAAGCAAATATACACAAAAATTAAACATGAACTTCGAACAAGTATTTAAAAATATTGATGACATCCTGCGATTGGAAGTTCCAACGGCATTAGATTATACAGAACAATCATCTTGGATTCTATTTCTTCGCTATTTGGATGAATTGGAGCACGACAAAGCAGATGAAGCTGCCCTCAAAGGGGAAATTTACAAGTACATTTTGGATGAAGAGTTCCGATGGAGTGTTTGGGCTATGCCAAAAGATGAAGATGGAAAGCTATTACACAACGCAGCAACGACAGGACCTGATTTGATATTATTTGTTGACCACAAGTTATTCCCCTATTTAGCAAGTTTCAGAGATAAAACAGATAATCCAAATACCATTGAATACAAGATTGGTGAAATATTTTCTGAAGTAAAAAACAAGGTTTGTAGCGGATATAATTTGCGTGACATCTTAGAAGCTGCGGATAATTTACCTTTCCGTAACAGTGCAGATAAGCATGAATTAAGTGCACTCTACGAAGAAAAAATCAAAGCGATGGGTAACGCTGGACGTAATGGTGGAGAATATTACACACCAAGACCGTTGATTCGTGCCATGATTAAAGTGGTAAAGCCTAAAATTGGAGAGAAAATATACGATGCTGCTGCAGGAAGCTGTGGTTTCTTATGTGAAGCCTACGATTATCTATTGCAACAAAAGAAAACAACGGACGATTTAAAAACGCTACAAAAAAATACGTTCTATGGAAAAGAGAAAAAATCACTAGCGTATGTAATTGGTATCATGAACATGATTTTACATGGAATTGAAGCGCCAAATTTGATTCATACAAATACCTTGGGTGAAAATATCCGAGATATTCAAGAGAAAGACCGCTACCAAGTTATTCTTGCAAATCCTCCTTTTGGTGGGAAAGAACGTCCAGAAATACAACAGAATTTTGATATCAAGACGGGGGAAACGGCTTATTTGTTCATGCAACACTTTATCAAATCTTTGAAAACAAGCGGAAGAGCAGCGATTGTTATTAAAAATACGGTTTTGAGTAATACCGACAATGCTTCGGTGAGTTTGCGTAAATATTTAATGGAAAGTTGTAACGTACACACTATTTTAGATATGCCTGGAGGGACATTCATTGGTGCTGGCGTCAAAACAGTGGTGTTGTTTTTTGACAAAGGCGAACCAACGAAGAATATTTGGTATTATCAGATGAACCCAGGAAGAAACATGGGTAAAACAAACCCATTGAATGATAATGATTTGGATGAATTTGTTCAATTACAAGCAACCAAACCCGAGACAGAAAAAAGTTGGAATATTAAATTTACTGATATTGATATAGAGACTTTTGATTTGAGTGTGAAAAACCCAAACACACCAGAAGAAGTACCACTTCGAGCACCAGAAGAAATTTTGGCGGAAATGGAAACCTTGGATGCAGAAACAAATGAAATTCTGAAAGCAATTAAGGAATTAATATGAGCAAAGAAATTGAACGTGTAACTCTTTTGCCTATTGAGCATAAAATCTTTACCCTAAGAGGTGAACAAGTAATGATAGATTTTCATTTGGCAGAGTTATATCAAGTTGAAACCAAGCGATTAAATGAACAAGTAAAAAGAAACAGCAGACGATTTCCTACCTCATTTATGTTTCAGCTTTCTGAAAATGAATGGGAATATTTGCAGTCGCAATTTGCGACCGCAGATAACGCAGACTTTTTGCGGTCGCAAATTGCGACCGCAAAAAGAAGAACACTTCCTTTTGCCTTTACGGAGCAAGGTGTAAGCATGCTTTCAGCCGTACTAAATAGCGATATAGCGATTGATATTAGCATACAAATCATGAACGCATTTGTACAAATGCGTAAAACTATTGGTAATCATCAGCAGTTATTACAGTTATCAGAAGATTTTACAAAACTTAAGATTGAAACCAACCAAAAATTTGAGCAAGTTTTTAAAGCCCTTGAAGCTCCTGATTTAGTGAAAAACCAAGGTGTCTTTTTTGATGGACAAACGTATGATGCTTACGATTTTGTAAATAAATTGATTAAAAGGGCAAAAACTTCGATTGTCGTAATTGATAATTATTTAGACGATTCGGTGATTACGCAACTAACCAAAAAACATAAAAATGTAAGTGTATATTTACTTTCTAAAACAATCAATAAACAATTGCAAACAGACATTACAAAAGCCAATACACAATATCCAACTTTTAAAGGAATTACTTTCGATAAAGTGCACGACCGTTTTATGATTATTGACCAAACCGAAATTTACCACATTGGTGCTTCTCTAAAAGATTTGGGCAAAAGATGGTTTGCCTTTTCGAAAATGGAAACGACAACGGTGAGTGGTATTTTACAATCTATAAAGGAGTTGATATGAGGGAACCTTTGACATATGTTACTCTTGACTCTTTATGCAACATAATTGGGGGAGGTACTCCTTCAAAAGCAAATCAGTCTTTTTATGGAGGTGATATTCCTTGGGCAACAGTCCGAGATATGCACTTTGATGAGCTAAACAAAACAGAACACTCAATAACGAAAGAAGGCTTAAAGAAAAGTTCATCCAATCTCATTCCATCTGGTAATATCATTATTGCTACAAGAGTAGGTCTTGGAAAGGTATCTATGCTTTGTCAGGATACAGCTGTCAACCAAGACTTAAGAGGTGTCATTCCCAAAAACGGGGAGGTTCTGCCAAAATTTTTGTTTTGGTATTTTAAAAGCATTTCAGATAAAATTATCTCCGAAGGGACAGGAGCGACCGTCCAAGGTGTAAAACTTCCTTTTATTAAATCGTTGTTAATTCCAAAAATCCCTCTCCAAGAACAAAAACAAATTGTTGCCATTCTGGATGAAGCTTTTGAAGCAATAGACCAAGCAAAAGCCAATATTGAGAAGAATATTCAAAATGCAAAAGAGCTTTTCCAATCTAAATTGAATGAAATTTTTTCTCAGAAAGGTGAAGGTTGGGAGGAAGAAAAGCTAATTAATCTAACAACAAAAATAGGAAGTGGTGCAACTCCAAGAGGAGGACAGTCTTCATACAAAACAGAAGGAATTTCTCTAATAAGAAGCATGAACGTACATGACAACGGCTTTAAGGTTAGAAATCTAGCATTTATTGATAATGAACAGGCAGAGAAACTAAATAATGTTTCCTTAGAAAGCGGAGATGTATTATTAAATATTACAGGTGCCTCTGTTGCAAGATGTTGCATCGTTGAAGATGATTATTTACCTGCAAGAGTAAATCAGCATGTATCAATCATACGTCCAATTAAAGAGAAAATTTCCAGCAAGTTTTTACATCTTATTTTAACCTCTAAGACATATAAAGATATGCTTCTTGGAATTGGAGAGCAAGGTGCGACAAGACAAGCAATCACAAAAGCACAAATTGAACAGTTCAAAATTGCTTTTCCTATTGCTATAAATGAACAAGAAAGTCTTTCTAAGGATATAAATATTATTGAGGAATTAACAAGTAGTTTAGAAGATAATTTTAAACAAAAACTTGTTGCTCTTGATGACCTCAAAAAATCCATTCTTCAAAAAGCATTTGCTGGAGAGTTGACTACTAAATATACAATTGCATGAGTGAACTAACTACGATAGAAATACCAGAAGAAACGCCTTTTCTCAATTGTAAATTAGGTAGAGAGCAATATGCGGATGTTTTAACTTCCATAGTCAGAACAAATACAGATGGATTTGTTTTGGCAATAGACAATAAATGGGGAGCTGGTAAAACCACTTTTGTTAATATGTGGAAGAAGAAGTTAGAAAATGAAGATTTTCAAACTTTGTATTTCAATGCTTGGGAAAATGACTTTGAAAATAATCCGTTTGTTGCTATAACAGCTGAACTAAAAAGTTTACTTGGGAAGGAAAAGTCTGTCACTTTCAAAAAAGTATTAGATAAAGGAAGTAAAATTGCAAAAGCAGCAGTTCCTTCCATTCTCAAAGGAATTGTCAAAAACTATGGAGGTGAAGAATTAGCAGATGTTTTGAAAGAAACAAGCAAAGGTGTGCTTGAAGCTTTTGAGGAAGATATTAAATCATATGTTGAACGAAAACAAAATATCAAAGATTTCCATACCGAACTTGAAAAATACATTACAGAAAATTCCAATGGTAAACCTATTGTATTTATCATTGATGAGCTTGACCGTTGCCGCCCAAATTATGCTGTTTCTGTCTTAGAAAATATAAAACATCTGTTTTCTGTCAAAGGAATTGTTTTTGTTCTTTCTATTGATAAAGAGCAATTAGGTCATGCTGTTCGTGGCGTTTATGGAAGTGATAAAATTGATGCAGACGAATACCTCAGAAGATTCATTGATGTGGAATATTCGCTTCCAGCACCAGAAATTAAAGACTACATTTTATATCTGATTGATGTATGTAAATTCAATGATTTTTTCAATCTATCGGATAGAAAAAATTCAGAATTAAGTATGGATAAAGATAATTTCATATCTCATTCAAAATTTCTTTTTGAGTTGAAAAACCCCACTTTACGCCAGCAAGAGAAAATTTTTCGTCATGTTGGAATTGTTTTAAGAAGTTTTTCAGGTCGTCAGTTTATCATATCTGAACTTTTAATTTATCTTATTTATCTCAAATTGTTTTATAGAGAAATTTATTCTCAAATACAAAGAAGAGAATTATCCCATCAACAATTATTGGACAAAATTTCAGAGACACTTAAAGGAGTTTTAAATGAAAACCAAAGTAATAGCGTTCGAATAAATATTGAAGCTATGATGCTTATATATTACAATCAGTATCTTGACCATTCTGAACGATTAACATTATTGAATCATTTAAATGAAGAAGATAAATTGGATTTGAAATCTCATTTTGATTCTCAAGAAAATCAGTCCTTGTTAAACCACTTTATTCGTAAAGAATTAAATCATTTTCACAGAAGAAGAACTTCAATTGAATATTTATTGACAAAAATAGATTTGTTGGAGCCATTACAAGATTTATAAATATGTAAATGATAAAGTCTTATTTGATGATTATTTGATAACTTGCGATAAAAGATGGATGATAGCACTGATAATCAATACTTTCTTATTTGATGGTTATTTGATTTCAAATTAAAAAAAGAGTTTCAATAAAAGATTTGTAAGAATGAATAGAGTACAACTTATAGAATTAGTTGATGATTTGGTGAAACAACCAAAGGAGAGTGAATGGGTAGAATTCAAACTTAATTTTCATTCAGAAGATGAGATTGGTGAACGAATTTCTGCATTGTCTAATGGAGCTGCTATTCATAATCAAAATTATGGTTATTTAGTTTTTGGTGTGGAAGATATGACTCACTTAATAAAAGGGACGACCTTTAAACCGAGACAGCATAAAAAAGGAAATGAAGAATTAGAACATTGGATTGCTCAGCGCTTAGACCCGAGAATAGACTTTAGGATTTATGAATTTGCTTATGATGATACTCGGAGCATTGCTATTTTTGTAATTCCATGTGCACAAAATGAGCCTGTAGATTTCTCTCACAAGTCTTATATTCGAGTAGGAAGTATTACACGAAAATTATCCGATTTTCCCGATAAAGAACGTAAAATTTGGAAAAAGTCAGGCAAGCCATACGAATTAGAACTTGCGAAAGATAATCTTTCAGCTACTGATGTTATTCGCTTATTGAGTACTGAAACCTATTTTGATTTGATGAAATTACCCTATCCATCTAATCAAAATGGAGTAATTGAGAAGTTCATAGAAGAAAAATTAGTTCAAAAAACACAGACATATGCTATAACAAATCTTGGAGCTGTTTTATTTGCTAAAAATCTTCAAGAATTTGAATCTGTTCAGAGAAAATCTGTTCGTGTTATTGTTTACAAAGAAAATAATAAAGTTGAAACCATTCGAGAGCAAATTGGAGTAAAGGGATATGCTCTTGGATTTGAAGGATTGGTTGATTGGATTAATAGTCAACTACCTGCTAATGAGGAGATTGGAAAAGTATTGAGAAGTGAATCAAGAATGTATCCCGAAATTGCTATCAGAGAATTAGTTGCAAATGCGCTAATTCATCAGGATTTGTCTGTAAAAGGTTTTCCTATGATTGAGATTTTTAGTGATAGAATTGAAATTTCAAATCCAGGAAATCCTTTGATAACACCAGATAGGTTTATTGATTCTTATATCTCTCGTAATGAGAAGTTAGCTGACTTAATGAGAAGAATGGGCTTTTGTGAAGAAAAAGGAAGTGGTTTGGATAAAGTCATTTCTTTTAATGAGATATATCAATTACCACCTATCAATGTAATCACAGATGAAAACAGAACTAGAGTTACAATGTATAGCTATAAATCCTTGAATGATTTAGATAAAAAGGAAAAAATAAGAGCATGCTATCAACACGCTTGTTTGAAATGGGTTTCTAATGAAAAGATGAGTAATCAAAGTTTGAGAGAACGTTTTCAAATTGATGATAAAAACGCTGCAATTGCATCTCGAATTATTAAAGATACTTTTGAATCAGGAATGATAAAAGAAGATGACCCAGAAAACAAATCAAGAAAACATAGAACTTATGTTCCATTTTGGGCATAGGGTCTTATTTGATTGTTATTTGATAATTAGTACTGAATGTTATTTAATAAGCTGATAATCAGTACTTTCTTATTTGATGGTTATTTGATAACTTACATTGAAAATAGGTAATAGCACTGATAATCAATGCTTTCTTATTTGATGGTTATTTGATTTCAAATTAAAAAAAGAGCGTATATGAATGAAGCGCAAACAGAACATGATTACATAGACCCTGCTCTCAAAGAAGCTGGATGGGGTGTTGTGGAAGGCAGTAGAATTCGTAAGCAATTCCCTATTTCACAAGGTCGTTTATTGGGGCAAGGTCGAAAAACTGCTCCGCTCAAAGCGGATTATGTGTTGGAATATAACAATAGACGCATAGCCGTAATTGAAGCCAAAGCAAGAGATAATTATTATACTGCTGGCGTTGCTCAAGCCAAAGATTATGCAGAGCGTTTGAACATACGTTTCACGTTTGCTACAAATGGTCTCAAAATCTATCAAATGGATATGGAAACGGGGACAGAAAAAGATATAGAACGTTTCCCTACGCCTGATGAACTTTGGGCAATGACTTTTCCAACCGCCAAAAATGAAGAAGAAGCAGAGATTATAGATTGGAAAAAACGATTCGATGATGTCCCTTTTCAATTGTTCAAAGGAAAGTATTCACCTTATTATTATCAATACAACGCCATAATTAAAGTCTTAGATAGTATCGCAGCTGGAAAAGATAGGTTGTTGCTTACTATGGCAACGGGAACAGGAAAAACGGCAACAGCTTTTCACATTGTTTGGAAGTTGTTCCATGCTAGATGGAATCTTCAACGAGACGGTAAAAGAAGTCCACGAATTCTTTTCCTAGCAGATAGAAACATATTAGCGAATCAAGCATTTAATTCCTTTGGCGATTTTGAGGAAGATGCATTGGTGCGCATCAGTCCATCCGACATTCGAAAAAAAGGGAAAGTACCCACAAACGGTAGTATATTCTTCACCATCTTCCAAACATTTATGTCAGGTGGAGGAACAAAGGATGGTGAATCTGTCGAACCCTATTTTGGAGAATACCCAGAAGATTTCTTTGATTTCATCATCATTGACGAATGTCACCGAGGTGGTGCCAAAGATGAAAGTTCGTGGCGAGCTATTTTAGATTATTTCAAACCTGCCGTTCAACTGGGATTAACCGCAACTCCAAAGAGAGATGTCAACGGAGATACGTATGCTTATTTTGGAGAACCTGTTTATACCTATTCTCTAAAAGAAGGAATTAATGACGGTTTTCTTACGCCGTTTAAATTCGTAGAGTTCAAGACAACTATTGACGAATATCAATATACTTCAGATGATTTGGTAGAAGAAGGAGAAATCGAATATGAACGTAACTACACCGAAGCTGATTTCAATAGAATTATTCAGATCAAAGAACGAGAAGATTATCGTGTAAAACTCTTCATGAATAGTATCAATCAAGACCAGAAAACATTAGTATTCTGTGCCACTCAAATACATGCTGCAGCAATTAGAGATTTAATCAATCAGTATTCTACCAGCAAGAATCCTAAATATTGTGTTCGAGTTACAGCAGACGATGGTGGATTGGGAGAACAGTATTTGAGAGATTTCCAAGATAATGAGAAGAAGATACCAACGATATTGACCACTTCTCAAAAGTTATCTACTGGAGTTGATGCGCCTGAAATTAGAAACATTGTCCTCATGCGACCAGTCAACAGCATGGTAGAGTTCAAGCAAATTATTGGACGAGGAACACGCTTGTTTGATGGGAAAGATTACTTCACCGTTTTTGATTTTGTCAATGCCAACTTGAAGTTTAAAGACCCAGAATGGGATGGTGAACCCGTTGAGCCAGAACCGAGAACGATTTCATCACCTAAACCTTGCCCTCATTGTGGAGAAACGCCATGTCGTTGTGAGAAAACAATTCCAGAACCTTGTGCGGTTTGTGGAAACATTCCTTGTGTGTGCGACAATCCACCACGAAGAATGGTTAGAATCAAATTGGCTGACAACAAGATTAGAGAGTTTGATAGTATGATGAAAACCAGTTTTTGGTCACCAGACGGAAAACCAATTAGCGCAGCAGATTTCATCACACAATTATTTGGAGATTTGCCATCTTTCTTCAAATCAGAAGAAGAACTAAGAAAGATTTGGATCATTCCAAATACTCGAAAACGTCTTCTTGAAGAATTAAGCGAAAAAGGATATTCTCAAGCCCAATTAGAAGACCTTTGCAAGATGGTTCATGGCGAGGATAGCGATTTGTTTGACGTGTTAGCGTATGTAGCTTATCACCGAGATATTGTTCCAAGATTGGACCGTGCCGAACGAGCAAAAATTAAATTAGGAAATTATAATCCATCTCAACAAGAGTTTCTTAACTTCGTGTTGGAGCAGTACGTCCGAGAAGGAGTGGAAGAACTAGATGACGCAAAACTTCCAGATTTATTAGAATTAAAGTATAACGCCATAGCAGATGCAAAAAAAGTCCTTGGAGATATTCCTAGTATTAGGAATGCTTTTATAGGTTTTCAAGAGCATTTGTATGAACAAAGGGTTGGTTAGAAAGTATTTCTATTAAAGAACTAGCGGAGAGAGAGGGATTTTCCTACACTGCGTTCCGTTAGTCTCCGCTGCGCTACG
>JBEBRN010000097.1:0-9509 GCA_040394775.1 Taishania pollutisoli | reverse complement strand
CTAAAGGAATTGAATGTCAATTTGAAGATAATTCCACCACCTTTGATCCGTCATTTGCGAACAACGAATTCAGTAAAGAGTTTCGAATAAAAGTACAGCAGCAAGACTTTGAAAAAGCAGATGAAATCTTATTGGAATTTTCTGCCAAACAACTGGAGGATATTGATGCCGATTATTACCTGTTTTCTTTTTCCAACCAAGAGTTATTAGAGCTTATAACTAAGAGTGATGAATGGAGTAAATTCGACTATTTATTAGCTCAGAAAATTCTTAAAGATCGAGGGCAGGAAGTTTCAGCAGAGACGATAGATGTGCTAAAAGAAGAACGAATCGCAGCGTTGTCGAAACCAAAAAACGATCAGAAATCACTCATTATTGCAGGGTATTTTTTCGTTCTTTTAGGTGGAGTTATAGCCATATTTATAGGTTGGCATTTATGGACTCATAAAAAGACACTTCCGAATGGTGATAGCGTTTATGGTTATACCGAAAAAGGTAGAAAACAGGGAAGAATAATTTTTATTTTAGGAATCGTTTTTCTAATTTTAATAGCCATAGAAAAAATAAAAGCTAATTTTTAAAATAGTTTCAGCTAGAATTTCATAAATAACTATGAATTAAGGTTTTATTTATTAAGTTAGCACTAAATAAATGAAATAAGGTAGGTACAAATTGTAAACATCTTATTTTGAATGAGCTACTAAAGAAAACTAGATAACATGAAAAAAACACTACTAATAGCCCTGTTTATTGTGAGTATACAAGTATCCGCACAAAATACAAAGTTCAAATACTCGGAAGGAATGTGTGATTTTGAAGGTCAATTTGACCCAACAAAAGTCACTCGTGAACAACTTCAAAACACCGTCGATTATTTGTGGCAACACACATATATTAGTACCAATATGACAGCTAATAGTTATCTGAAACCAAGTGCGTTAAGTGTTCGTGCTTTAAGAATTGAATGTAAGGATAAATTGGATGAATTGAATACATTAAAATTCGTCGATGATCCATTTTGGAATCAACTAAAAGAGGAAATAAAGACCTTTTATGCGAGCACTTGTCTGCTGGGTGAATTTACTATAGTAGCGTATTCGAATCCAGACACATTGATGCAGTACCCCTTAGAAGATAGCACCTGTATTTATTATCGGGATGTACTTATCAAAGGAGGACAAACGATGATTGATGCCTGGGTGAAATATAGAAACGACTGGTTTGATAAAAACGGAGCATCGGAAGAACAACGAAAGGCATTTGATGAAGAAATGAACTCCCCTGAACGAGAATATTTAGCGAGAATTGATCTGATGAGCTACGGATGGTGGAACAGTGCGAACCATACTTTGCCCCATGTGGAATCATATGATTTTCATATTGAATTTGGACGTTTATTAAAGAGTGTAAAACAAGATTGTGGAGACTAGTACTTCATTAAGAAGTATAGTAGCAGTCATAATTAATTGAAATAAGCTCAATAAAGTGACTTTAAAGCGCATTTTACCTCTATTTATAACAAACAATTTAATTCAAAATCTCCCGTAGATTGCTATTTTTGTATCAAATAGTACAACATGAGTCAAATTAACTGGACAACTGTCAAAGAATATCAGGATATCACATTTAAACAGTGTAACGGCGTTGCAAGAATAGCTTTCAATCGCCCAGAAGTTAGAAATGCCTTTCGCCCAGAAACAGTTACCGAATTATCAGAAGCTTTATTTATTGCCCATGAATCGCAAGAGATTGGGGTGGTTTTAATTGGTGGTGAAGGTCCTTCTCCAAAAGATGGCGGTTGGGCTTTTTGTTCCGGCGGCGACCAACGCGTTCGATCAAAAAGAGGCTATCAAGGTGGTGACGGCATCAATCGTTTTAACATTCTCGATGTACAACGTCAAATACGTTTTATGAATAAAGTGGTTATCGCTGTTGTTCCAGGTTGGGCAGTCGGTGGAGGTCATAGTTTACATGTAGTGTGTGACTTAACTATTGCGAGTAGAGAACATGCTGTTTTTAAGCAAACTGATGTCGATGTAGCAAGTGTTGACGGTGGTTTTGGTTCCGCTTATTTAGCCAGACAAGTAGGGCAGAAGCGCGCTAGAGAAATCTTTTTTCTTGGAATGTCATACACGGCTCAAGAAGCATTTGAAATGGGAATGGTAAATGCGGTCGTTCCTCATGAAGAATTAGAACAAACAGCCTATGATTGGGCACAAGAAATACTTACTAAAAGTCCAACAGCTGTGAAAATGGCGAAATTTGCTTTCAACTTAATTGATGACGGATTGGTAGGTCAACAAGTATATGCTGGTGAAGCCACTCGTTTGATATATATGACGGATGAAGCGGAAGAGGGAAGAAATGCTTTCCTTGAAAAACGGACCAGAGATTTCAGTAAATTTCCTAAATTCCCTTAAGATTAAATTCTTTTTAAAATGCATGAAATTAATCATCATCCTGTAATTCAATTTTACAAGCATAATAATATTTTTGGTCATACGATCGGAATGAGTTTTGAATTGCTTGGACCTGGAGAGGTTATCTATAAAATGAAAGTAGATAAACCAGTCTTAGCGCAACCGTATGCTGCACATGGTGGGGCTATTTCCGCTATGATGGACGCAACACTTGGTGTAGCAGCATTAAGTATCGTTTGTACAGATAATCAAGTGGTTTCAACGGTTGAGTTGAGCACCAATTTTCTAAAACCTGCATGTCTTGGTGATGAATTAATAGGAGAAGCGGTGATGATTCATCGAGGAAAACGATTATTATATTTTGAAGGGAAAATTAGAAATCAACACGGTGAAATTGTCGCTGCAGGAAAAGGTACGTTTAATTCGTATCCTATAGCAAAGGCGATGGAAGCTCAATCAAAGAGATAATCATTTAAAGAAGCTGAGAAGTAGAAGCGTGTTTTGCGCTTTTCTTCTTTGACGAATATAGGGCAACCATCATTTCCTAACATTGGATAATGAGGCGTGTGGCGTTTTATCTTTTTAGGTAGAAAGAGTAAGTCATGACCCAAGCGATTTTGCATAAAATTACGAACTCTTTCACTGTCAAAGCCTATTTTTATGGAAGCTATCTGTTGGTAGGGTAAATGAACATGAATACCAAAATTCCAAATACCGTGAGACGTTTTTCCATACGGTAAATCACTAATATCTCGATAACCATTTGGCATACCATTCATCGGCGTTCGTATCCATGTACTTCCTCTTGTTTCACCAGTCCATAGTATGTTTTCTGTGAAATAAGTGAAGTGCTTTGTTCGATAATGAGCGTATAGAATGGCTGTTCGGAAACGATCGCGTGCTTGTCCAGCAAAAACGTCATTTTCCATACCGATAAAAAACTGTTTAATGTGCAAACCAAAAGCACCAGAACGTTGAGAAGTGTTCGCTTCATCGAAATACCAAATGTAGTTATAAGCAACACCTAGATTAAAAGAAGATTGATGTTGCAATCCTCCGAAAAAAGGGGAGCGGTCTTGTTGTTTTTTTCCTGCTAATAAAACACCACCAATATAGGTTCTGTTTTCCCAGTATTTCTTTCTTTCACCATAACCGTTGATGTTAAAAGTAATTTGCGTACCGACATTGAGTTGATAGAAAAAATCGTGATAAAAGACCGAAGCTGTCAATCCTATTTTTTGTTGATGTGTTCCAAAGTTGAATACAACACCACCTTGGCCGCCAAGTATAGGAGCGCTTTTGAATTGTGAGAATCCAAAAAATAACTGGAGTATTAAAAATAAAGAAACAATATATTTCATTTAGTTCAGTCCGTATCTATTTAACCAAAGTATTCAATATGGATGAACTGTCAAAATTTCTGCCACGAATTAATTTGAATCAGCCGATATTAACTCTTTTTCACCAAAGAAGTAGCGAACATATTCTTCATCTCTGTAATAGATGTCTCTATGGTAGAAGATTTTCTCTTCATATTCGTCTGGTTTATTTTTGTGTTTTTTCTTCACAACAGTTGTTATCGCCACCGTATTATACTCGACATAAATTGGGATTCCTTTTTTGATATAGATACTATTTTGTTGTTTTCGAATCATCATTGAATCTAATGAGTCAGGAATAATAGCGTTTCCAATATTCTTTTCATTAATCTCAATCATCTTTTTGGCTAATTCCTGAGGGTCTTTACAGCGAATACATCCATGCGAATACATACGATTTGGATAATTCAGCAAATATCTTTGTGGAGTATCATGCACATAGACGTCGTATTTATTATAGAATTCAAACTTTATAAGGCCCAATGAATTTTTTTCTCCTGGTAATTGTCGTACCTTGTATGGAAAGTTTTTTTCACTGAGTTTTTTCCAGTTTATAAATTGAGGGTCAACCACCTTGTCACCTTTTAATATCTCCATTTGATTTCTTTCTAAATAGCTTCTATTCGATTTTACTGCGGGTAGAATTTCTTTGGTAGCAATTTTATAAGGAACTGTCCAATAGGGATAAATTTGAATTCGATTAATTTTTGAGATTAGTGTTGGTGTTTGATTTTTTAATTTTCCAACCACCACATTATTGATAGACACGATGGTGTCTTCATTGAAGTAATAGAGCGTAAATTCTGGGATATTTATTTTAATAAACTGTTTTGGATATGTTTTCTCGTATCGCGTTTTCTCCATATTCCAAGCAATTCGATAGGCTAAATCCAAAGGAGATTCCTCTAAAATAAACTTAGTTGTTTCACCAATCTCACCATCTGCATGAATATTGTTTTGTTTTTGGTAACGCTTGATAACATCTTTTGGATTTTCATCTCCTGTAAACGGAAAGTTCTTTAAATGAAGATTTTTTAACGCATTGATATAAGCATGAATAGAATCTTTTTGTTTTAAGGAAATCGTAAATAATGCAAGTGAAAGGTTGGCGGTGTCAAGATGAGCTTGGAGTGCGGAAGTCAACATTTTATAATGATCATTTGCAGGCGTATAGCGCTTTACCAAATCGTCTAATTGTGATTTCCGGGTAAAAGTTTTAAGAGTGTCAATAAGTGTTATATTGACAAGGTTTAACGCTCTGTCGGTAACTTTTAAAGAATCAGAATAACCATTTTGTAAGTCATTAAAAAAGCGTAAAATACCCATAGATATTTGTGCATCCTTGACAAATAGTACTAAGTCATTGTGCAAACTGTCTGTGTTTTTATAAACAGCAGGGTAAATTCTCTTTTGAGGAAGACCATAATAAAGAGAATGGTTTAAAAAATCAATGATCAGTTGACCACTTTGACTTAATTTTCCATTTTTATCATAAAATTGCGTCGCATAATTTCGTACTTTATAGAATTCGATGAGATTTTCTTGTTCTGACGACGGAAGATCATCAAATAAAGGTATAATAGTCTCATCTACTGTAAATAAATCAGCTGGAGATGCTACTTCAGTAGCCAAAATACTGTCTTTTTCTACGTGTGAACACGAAAAAAGTGAAAAGACAAGTAGAAAAAACAGTAATCGGTAGGTCATGATTAGAATTGATTTCTTAAGTTTGAGGATAAATATAACAATGTTTTATATAACTTATACTATTTTAGTGTTAACTGCCTTGGTTTCTTTCCAAGGTTTTAAGGATCCGGAATTATTCCGACGTTATTCTTTCAAACCTTATGCCATAAAGGAAAAGGGTCAGTTCTATCGATTTATAACACATGCTTTTTTACATGCAGACACGACACATCTTCTTTTTAATATGATGTCTCTGTATTTTGTTGGACGCTATTTAGAACAAGTATTGGTTTATCATTATGGACTTCTTATGGGCGGAATTCATTTTTTATTGATTTACTTGGGAGGTACCGTTGTTGGAACAGTTCGTTCGTATTATAAGCATTTAGATAATCCTGCTTATCAATCTATTGGAGCTTCAGGTGCCGTTAGTGCCGCTATCTTTGCTTTTATCATATGGATGCCTAATGTAGAGTTCTATTTATTCTTTGCAATTCCTATGAAAGCGTGGGTGTTTGGTTTTTTATTTTTAGGTCTAGAATTCTTCGCGATGAAAAAGGCTACGGGTAGAATTGCACATGATGTTCATTTAATTAGTGCATTGTATGGTGTTATTTACATATTATTTATTAACTTAGCAAAAGGAAAGGAATTAATAGACTTAATACTACGATTGAATGGCTGAACTTTACGTGAACAACAACGGAACGCTATTACCTAACAATCAACCAACTATTCAAACTGGAAGCCGATCATTTCTCTATGGAGATGGTCTGTTCGAAAGTATCCGTATTATTAACGGAATGCCCATTAATATTGAAAGTCACTTTAATAGACTAGTAGAAGGTGCGAAAGTACTTCGACTGCGTTTACCTGTTTATTTTACGGCCGCATTTTTAGCAACTAAAATTAAAGAGTTGATTCAAAAAAATGAAATCACTAATGGTGGAAAATGCCGTGTTTCGGTCGATCGGATAAATGGAGGAACTTACTTACCTGAAGCAAACGAAATCACCTATTTTATTGAAGCAGTTCCTCATTCAGCTAACTATTTCGAGTTGAACGCCAAAGGATTGGAGATTGATGTTTATCAAGAATTGAAAAAACAAAATAATTTCTTAGCCAATTTCAAAACAAAGAATGGACTCGTTAGTGTAATGGCTGCAATTCTTGCTCAAGAAAAAGGATTTGATGATTTTTTGATAACGAACGAAAATAGAACGGTATTAGAATCGAGTAACTCTAATATTTTCTTGACCAGCAACGGTGTACTCTATACACCTGGACTTGAAGACGGCTGTATAGGCGGTACTATGCGTATGCAAATCATTAATTTAGCGATACAGAATAACATTAAAGTGTATGAGTGTTCTGTCACTCCACAGAATTTATTGGTAGCAGATGAGATCTTTTTAACCAACGCTATTCGTGGAATTGCTTGGGTTGGAGGTTATCGAACAAAGCGTTATGAAAATGTGTATGCTAAAAGACTTTTATCATTGTTAAACAATTACTGGAAAAATACAACACAAAACAGACAATGATTATCTCTTTTTATTACATTTGTCTTTAATGGAAAAGCAAGTCATTTTAAATTCGGAACAATTTCAATTAACACTGAAAAGGATTTGCTATCAACTCATTGAAAATCACGATGATTTCTCCAATACTGTATTAGTAGGATTACAACCGAGAGGCGTTTACGTCTTGAATCGTATGAAGTTGATTCTTGAAGAAATAACTGGGAGAACGATTACTTGTGGTCAATTAGATATTACTTTTTATCGGGACGATTTTAGAAGACGTGAAAAGCCGTTAATTCCAAGTGTCACCAACATAGATTTTATTATTGAAGGTAAGAAGGTTGTCTTAATTGATGACGTTTTATTTACCAGTAGAACGATTCGTTCTGGTTTTGATGCGTTGATGGCCTTTGGTCGTCCTAAGTCTGTTGAATTGGTCACCATTATCGACCGACGATTTAAACGAGAATTGCCGATTAGTGCCGATTATGTCGGAAAATATATTGATACCCTGCAATCTGAGAAAGTTTCTGTGGAATGGAAGGAGATAGAAGGAGAAGATAAAGTAATTTTATATACACCTGAAAGTAATGGATAATTTAAGCGTCGATCACCTCATTGGAATAAAGGATTTAAACGAACAAGATATACAATTAATCCTTCAAACCGCTGATAGCTTTAAACAAGTCATTAACCGACCGATTAAAAAAGTTCCTTCACTTCGAGATATCACTATTGCCAATTTATTTTTTGAAAATTCTACCAGAACACGCCTTTCTTTTGAACTAGCACAAAAACGTTTATCTGCCGATGTGGTTAACTTCACAGCAGCAAGTAGCTCCGTTAAGAAAGGAGAAACGCTTATCGATACCGTTAATAATATTCTTTCCATGAAAGTGGATATGGTAGTCATTCGTCATCCCAATCCTGGAGCAGCAATGTTCTTATCTCAAAAGGTAAACGCACGTATTGTTAATGCTGGTGATGGAACACATGAGCACCCTACTCAAGCACTTTTAGATGCCTATTCTATTCGCGAAAAGCTAGGTGATGTAGCGGGTAAAAAAGTGGTGATTGTTGGTGATATTTTGCATTCTCGTGTAGCATTATCTAACATTCTTTGCTTACAAAAATTAGGTGCTGAAGTGATGGTTTGTGGCCCTACAACTTTAATTCCTAAATACATTGAATCACTTGGAGTAAAAGTTGAACATAACTTACGTAAAGCTTTGAATTGGTGTGATGTTGCTAATATGTTAAGGATTCAATTAGAACGACAAGATATTAAACTTTTCCCTTCTCTACGTGAATATTCTATGCAATACGGCTTAGATAAAGCGTTGTTAGATTCATTGGACAAAGAAATTGTTATCATGCATCCTGGGCCGATCAATAGAGGTGTTGAAATTACCTCAGATGTAGCGGACTCTGACCATTCTATTATTTTACATCAAGTTGAAAATGGTGTTGCAGTTCGAATGGCGTGCATCTATTTGTTAGCTGGAAAAATTAAGGTGTAAAACATCGATACTATTAAACTTTAGTATTCTAACTACAGAAATGATTTGACGAAGTAGTTGATTGCTCACTTAGATTTCAATATTTGTATTAAGTTTATATTTTTTCAAATGTAAAAGTAAAATCGATAATTATTCTTTAATAACAAAATGAATAACTACTTAAGTGATAAATTAAGAATTATTTCGCTTCTCTTGATGATATTGGTAGTCTTTCTCCATTCCTATAATTTAACGGTAAGATTCAACACTGCAGATATAAACTTTGAAGGCCGTTATAATGTCTTTATCCAGAATTTTTTTGGTAAAGGAATTACATATGTTGCTGTTCCATTCTTTTTCCTTATTTCAGGTTATTTATTCTTTCTAAAGTTTAATGGAACGATGGCGGAGTTTGCACAGAAATATCGAAAGAGAGCTAAGACGCTATTTTTACCTTATTTAGCATGGTCTGCGTGGGGATTGTTTTTTTACTTTGCTTTACAGCAAATTCCACAATCTAAGAATTTTTTCACCCATGAATTGATTGCTGATTATTCTATTTCAAAATTTTTAGACACCTTATTTATTCATCCTATTCCTTATCAACTCTGGTTTATACGTGATTTAATGATTTTAGTCCTAATTTCTCCTTTGATTTATGGTGCTATTAAATATTTACGTGCTTTATTCATCGTAATATTGTTTACTCTTTGGCTGGGATTCTTGAATTTTGAATTTTCCATTCTTTATAATATTTCCATCTTTTATTTTAGTTTAGGAGCCTATTTTGCTATTTATAAAAAGGATGTTTTATTGAAAAAGAGGACAGAAAACAAGTATTGGATAGTTACTTTTCTTTGGATTTTAACGGTGCTTTTAAAAACGGTATTATTACAGTTAAATAATGATCAGTTGTTACTATTATCGTTGGTAGATAAGTTGAGTGTAATGTTGGGTATAGTAGCAATTTGGAGTATGTATGATTATATTATGTCAGACAAA
>JBEBRN010000096.1:0-9592 GCA_040394775.1 Taishania pollutisoli | reverse complement strand
AAAAAATACATTTCACATTGTTAAAATAGCACTTAAATAAAAAATACTAGTAAAACATGTCCATATTAAAACTGTTTTCACTAAGTTTGAGACTTTAAAAATTAAATCAAAAAGAAACTTTAAAAAATTAATTATGAGTACAGAAGTTAAAACTACAGCTGCCAATACTAAAACATCAGGAGGTTTTTCTGCATTTTTAGCAGCTATTTCAATTGTTATCGCATTGGTTTTAGGAATTATTATCTTTAAGGTAATACTTGGTAATCCTGCGAATTTCGTGGATGGTAATCCGGAAGCTGAGCCGTTAAAAGGTAATTATCTTGGAATTATCTACAAAGGTGGTTTTATTGTTCCAATATTACTTGCTGTAAACATCGTTGTGATTATTTTCACATTTGAGCGTTTCTTTACAATGGCGAAAATTAAAGGAACAGGAAAGTTAGACACTTTTATTTTGAAAGTTAAAAATTTATTAGCTGCAGGTAAAATTGACGAAGCTTTAGTGGAGTGTGATAAACAAAAAGGTTCTTTAGCAAATGTCGTTCGTTCTGGATTGATGAAATATAAGATGATTCAAAATGATGACGCTTATAGTAAAGAAAAGAAAATTGAAGCGGTTAAAAGTGAATTAGAAGAAGCAATTACATTGGAAGGTCCTATGATGTCTAAAAACTTAGTAATTATTTCAACAGTAGCATCTACATCTACCTTAATTGGTTTGATTGGTACGGTAATGGGAATGATTCGTGCGTTTGCGGCTTTATCTTCAGGAGCTCCTGATACAGCACAATTAGCAACAGGTATTTCTGAGGCCTTAATTAATACAGCTTTAGGTATTATGGGTTCTACTTTAGCAATTATTTTCTACAGTATGTTTACTACGAAAGTAGACCAAATGACACATGCAATGGACGAAGCAAGTTTTGCAATTGTTCAAGATTTTTCTAAGACTGTTAAGTAATTAGTTAGGAAATTTAATTTAATTAAAAGAAAAAAGGATGGCAAAAATTAGTAAACCGAAATCAGCTCCGAGCATCGACATGACGCCGATGGTGGACTTAGGTTTCTTATTGGTTACCTTCTTCATGCTTTCCGCTAATTTCCGAACAGACGACATAGCCGTAATTGACATTCCATCGAGTATATCTACAGAGTTAATGCCTAAAGATTTTCTTCAAATTGCAGTGGATCAAAAAGGTAGAACTTATGTTAGTTTCTCAGGGAATGAGGAGGTTAAAAGAGGAATCGTTGCTGATTTAATGGATAAGACAAAATTACAGTTAAGTCAAGATCAAATCAATAGTTTTATTGAAGCGACTGAAATAGGATGTACATTTAGAGAACTACCTAAGTTCTTGGATTTGACAGCTGAGCAACGTAAAGAATTAGCAGACGTAGAAGGAGGAGGAATACCTGTGGATTCTACACACAATGAATTAAAGATATGGGTGAAAGTGGTCTATGATCGCTTGAATGAAGATGGTAAAGTACGTTTTGAGAAGATGGTTGCTGAAAATCCAGGAATGGACAAGAAGCAATTAGCACAAGAAATGAAACCAAAATTCATTTTAAAAGCAGATAAAGATGCTCCTTATCACTTTGTTCAAAATGTGGTAGGTACATTTAAGGATTTAGACATGGATACGAAGTTCTCATTCATTACAGGAATGGCAGCAGATCCAAGAAAAGTTGAACAATAATATAGAGGAAAATGGCACAGATACAAGACACAGGCGGAGACGGAAAAGGCAAGAAAAGAGCTAAGAAAGGTGTACCTCATATTGATATGACGCCCATGGTGGATTTAGCTTTTCTTCTTCTAACATTCTTTGTAATGACGACAACTTTCTCTAAACCGATGGTGATGAAAGTAGTTTATCCAGCAAAGCCTAAGAATGATAAAGTGATACCACCAAGCACGTTAATAAATAATGCATTAACTTTTATATTAACAAAAGATCGTGCTTTTTACTATGATGGAGAGTTCTTTCCAGAAGGAAATCCAAAAGCACAACCTGCAACAACCTTGACTGAGATTGATATGGCAGGTGTTCGTAAATTATTAGCTGAGCGTAATAAATTTGTTATTGACAAGAAAAAAATCTACGCAGATCAGCTCTACAAAAAAGAAATAATGGACACCACCTATGTTAATTTAATGACGGAGGCTCAAAAAGACCAAAAAGCTGTTAAGGTGTTGATTAAAACCGACGACAAAGCACTCACAAAAGCGTTTGTTAACATGATTGACGAATGTATGATTGCTGACATTGGTACCTATACACATGTGGATATCAATCAAGATGAGTTAAATCTTTTAAACACAACCTTAAACAAGTAAGTTATGGCAGCAGAAGCAGCAACAGAAGTGGCGGTACAGCAATCCGGAATTTCATCGGATGTGATGATGTTTTTAGTCTTGATGGGAATCGTTGCTTTTATCTCTTTGTATGAGTTTTTTACCTCCATTAAATGGCAACAAGTTACCTCTACCACTAGGAATGAGGTAGTTTTTGAGGAGAAAAATAAGATGTATGGTGCTTATCAAATACGTAGGGATTATAATAAGAATCTTTTATTGATTATTTTAGGTTTAATTCTTTTCATTGGTTTAGCTTATGGAAGTAAATTAATCTACGATAAGTATTCAGTAAATACTGAAGAACAAGATCAAGACGAATTGACACGTACCGTAATTGAATATTATGAGGAGCCTGAAGAAGAGGAGATAATACCAGAACCAGAACCAGAACTCGAAATTCCAGAACAGTTGGAGAATGAAACTGCCTTCTTACCACCAGTGGTAACGAATGAAGCAGTAGAAACTCCACCTCCAACAGTTACAGAATTAGATAATACTAAGGTAGGTAAGCAAAATGTAGAAGGGAATACAGATTATTCTACTCAAGCACCGCCACCACCACCTGTAATTGAAAAGAAGGATCCGGTAATTGAAACGGTAGTAGATGAGTTTGCAGAATTCCCAGGAGGAAGAAAGGCATTGGTAAAGTTCTTACAGGAAAATATTCAATATCCGGACATCGCTCGAGAATTAGGCTTATCTGGTAAGTCAGTATTAAAGTTTGTTGTCAATACTGATGGTACCATTAAGACGGTTTCGATTGTTAGAGGAATGAAAGATTGTAAGGAATGTGATAATGAGGCAGTTCGTGTTGTACGAAAAATGCCTCGCTGGACACCTGCTAAGAAAAGTGGAAAAACAGTAGCATCTTACTTTATTCTTCCAGTAGAATTTGCGATAGAATAATTAATTTTTTAATAGTTTAAAACCCCGACCAAAATTCGGGGTTTTATTTTTTTTTTCAAGTATGGATTTTAAATATATAAATATTATTTTTAGTGTATTTATTATTGCTGTAATTTGGGTTTGGCTATATTTTCTCTTATTTACAGAGGTTTTTCAAAATTTATTTCCTCCCACACAGAAATATATTTTTGTTGTTATATTAATTTTGTATAGCCTTTTTAGAAGCTTTAGAGTGTATATGAAACTTAAAAATTAAAGATGATGAAAGTAGTTAAGAAAGTTTTCGGATTGTTTTTGATAATACCTCTATTAGTGAGCTGTTGGTCGAATGAACCCGTGAAAGAAGAAGTAGCAGATATTTATATTGACGAGTCCTACAAACCGCTTTTCGATACCAGTATTCCTACTTTTGAAAGTCAAATTCGCGATGGACAAATTATTCCTCATTATGTGTCAGAATATGATGCAATTGAAGCTTTTAAAGAAAATAAAACAAAAACAATTATTATCACAAGAGAGTTTTCAGAACAGGAAACAGCTTACTTAAGGACGAAGAATGTAGAGTTTAACACCAATCACCTTGGGACAGATGCAGTCGCATTAATCGTAAATCCAACTTCACAAGATAGTACCTTTACATTGGATGAATTAAAAGCTATTTTTAGTGGAAAAGATACCACTTGGAGAACATCTGGTAAAAAAATCACGATTGTCTTGGATCAATCTAATTCAGCTAATTTCTATTACATATATAACATGATTGACAGAAAGAATTTAAGTCCTAATATTACTGCTGTAAAATCAAATGAAGAAGTTATAGATGTTATACGGAAAAACCCAAATGCTTTAGGAGTAATTGGAGCAAACTGGATTAATGATGATAGAGATACAACGATGTTAAAATTTAAAGAAGGTATCAAAGTATGTGATATTGCCTTTAATAAATATTCAGAGTATTTTCAGCCGTACCCAGCGTACATCTACAATGATGTTTATCCAATGACGCGTAAGTTCTATATGATTAATAAAGGGAGTCGTATCTCAATAAATTCACAATTTGAACGTTTCATGGTGAATGGACAAAAAGGACAATTGATTATTTATAAATCAAACCTTATTCCTGCTAAGATGGTCGCGAGAGAAATTCGAGTTGTTCAAGAATGATTTAACTGAAGAAGCCTATTTGGAAGGTTCTTTCGTGATAAAACAATTCTGTCATTTAGGAATTTTCATTATTTTTGTCCTCGTATTTTTAAAAAGCCAATTTTTGGCAGATAAATTGTAATCTATAACTGAATATCAAAATAAAGTAAAATGAAAAAAGCATTCTATTTCGTCGTTTTTACTACTATGACAACTTTAGCTTTTGCGCAATCTTTGCAATCAGCTAAGTTAAAAACAGCTTCTGAGCGTTATGACGAAGCCACCAAAGAATTTGGCGTCTTGATTACAAGTGAACCCAATAGTGTTGAGAATTACTTCTATTTAGCAGAAAACTATTTACTTTCTGAAAAATTAGATTCTGCTGTTTATTTTTGGGAAAAAGCAGCTAGTTTAGATGAGAAGAATCCATTGGGTATTGTCGCAAAAGGAAAAGTACAATGGATAAATGGTCAGCAATCAGAAGCTATGCTATCATTTGAAGAAGCCATTAAAGTTTCTAGAAAGAAAAATGCCGAAGTATATCGTCAAATTGGTTCATTCTTAACAGTCGCTCCTAAAAATGATTTAAACAAAGCAATTGCTTATTTGAGAACAGCAACCGAGATGGATCCTAAGAATGTAGATGGATTTTTATTTTTAGGAGATGCTATTTTGGAAAAAGATCCAAAAAATGGAACAGATGCAATTCGCGAATACAATAATGCCGAAAGAATAGAACAATCTCCAAGAACAATTGTTCGTAAAGCTAAGCTGTACCAACGTGCTCGTAACTATAAGTTAGCTGATGAAATGTATGTGCAGGCACAAACTTTAGATCCTAAATATGCACCTGCTTATAGAGCTCACGCTGAATTACAAGCAATGTTTGGGAAATATGATTTGGCCATTACAAATTGGGAAAAACATTTAAGTTTAAACAATGATAAATATGCACGCTATAAGTATGCTGCTGCTTTATATAATGCACAAAGATACTGTGATGCATTGGAGCAAGTGAAGGGATTAGAGGCTATCAATTTCACGTCGGTTTATATTGAGCGTATTGATCTGTATGCTACCTATGAATGCATGGAGGCTTCTGAAAATAAAAACGATACCCTTAAATTTAAAGAAGCGCTTCAACGAATGAATGACTTTATCACTAAATATGATGCGAATAAAGAAGTCATTGGAATGGATTACAAATACAAAGCGTTGTATTTAACGAAAGTGGGTAAAAATGATGAAGCTATTGTCGCTTATTACAAAGCAGCCGAAGACACTACTGTTGCTAAAGAAGTGTTGAGTGGATTAGCGAAAGCATTCACCAAAGAAGAGAAGTATACCGAAGCGATTGACGCATATAATAAAATCATCGCAATAGACTCTAATGAATTATCTTTAGTTGATTATTTTGAGTTAGGTCGCGTTTATTTCTTAGCGAAAGATTATGTGAATTCTGACAAGGCAAATGCACATGTATTAAAACTTTCTCCTACCTATAGTTTCTCTTTCTTCTGGAGAGCTCGTGCGAACGTCTTCATGGACTTAGATAGAGAAGTAAAGACTTGGGAGGCTAAGAAGTTCTATGATGGTTATTTGGAAAATACAACTCCTGAACAACAGGTTCAGTATAAAGGAATGACGTTAGAAGCGTATAGATATTTAGGTGATTATTATGTGAATTCTCCGGATAAGAATATCGAAAAAGCAAAAGAAGTATGGACAAAAGTAATTGAGCTTGATCCTGAAAATGAAGCAGCATATACGAAGATTATTGAGAAGCTTAAATAACATTAAAAGCACTATATACGAAAAGGCTATCTAATTTTAGATAGCCTTTTTTGTGTATTTTAGCTGTCAAAACAGATCAAAAATATGTCAAATAGAATAACACCCCTTTTTGGTATTCAATATCCCATTATTCAAGCAGGAATGATTTGGTGCTCTGGATGGGAATTAGCGTCCGCGGTTTCTAACGCTGGCGGTTTAGGAATTATCGGTTCTGGTTCGATGTATCCGGAAATTTTAGAAGAACACATACAAAAATGTCAACAAGCAACCGATAAACCATTTGCCGTAAATTTACCCATGCTTTATCCTGATATCGAGAAACACATCGAAACGATTATAAAATACAAAGTTCCCATCGTTTTTACCTCTGCTGGCAATCCCAAAACATGGACGAAAAAACTGCAAGAAAATGGAATCAAAGTGGTTCATGTGGTTTCGGGCGTAAAGTTTGCCTTTAAAGCGCAAGAAGCTGGTGTTGATGCGATCGTTTGCGAAGGTTTTGAGGCGGGAGGTCATAATGGTCGTGAAGAAACCACAACGATGTGCTTGGTTCCCATGGTTCGAAAAGCAGTTGACATTCCCGTGATTGCTGCGGGTGGAATTGGAACAGGTAGAGGAATGTTAGCAGCTATGGTTTTAGGAGCAGATGCCGTTCAGATTGGAAGTCGATTTGTCGCAACGCCTGAATCTAGTGCGCATGAAAATTTCAAAGACTACATCATCAATGCGAAAGAAGGCGATACCATTTTAACCTTGAAAGAATTGGTGCCTGTTCGTTTATTGAAAAATGATTTTTACCAAAAGGTAGTAGCCGCCTATCAAAATAACGCAACATCGGAGGAACTCAAAGAATTATTGGGAAGAGGTCGTGCGAAAAAAGGAATGTTTGAAGGTGATATCCGCGAAGGCGAATTGGAAATTGGTCAAATTTCAGGATTGATTTCTGAAATAAAACCTGCTACTGAAGTAGTCAAAGAAATCATTTCAGAATATCAAGTAGCACTGAATCTTCTGAAAGAGGGACAACTAGATTTTTAAAAAGAAACAATTGATACATGGTAAAATACGATAAGTTCAAACTGGAGAATGGCTTAACTGTCATTTTTCATCAAGATAAGACTACTCCAATGGCGGTCGTGAATACACTCTATAACGTTGGAGCACGAGATGAAGAGTTTGAAAAGACAGGATTCGCACACCTTTTTGAACATTTGATGTTTGGAGGTTCTTTGAATATCCCTGAATTTGACACGCCTTTGCAATTAGCTGGCGGTGAAAATAATGCATTTACTTCTAATGATATTACCAACTATTACGACGTTGTTCCAAAGCAAAATATCGAAACTGCTTTGTGGTTAGAATCCGATAGAATGTTATCATTAGCATTTACACCGAAGAGTTTAGAAGTACAGCGAAGTGTCGTGATTGAAGAGTTTAAACAACGTTATTTGAATCAACCGTATGGCGATGCGATGATGCTTTTGAGAGAATTGGCGTATATAAAACATCCGTATCGTTGGTCAACAATAGGTCGTGAAATTAGCCATATTGAAAGTGCGACGATGGATGATGTAAAAGCATTTTTTAAGAAGCATTATCATCCTTCTAATGCGATTTTAGCTATTGGAGGAAACTTTGAATTAGCCGAAATAAAAGCAATGGTCGAAAAATGGTATGGCGACATTCCTGCGGGAGAACTCAATCAACGAAATTTACCACAAGAACCGAAGCAATTAGTTTATCGAGAAAAGACAGTAGAGCAAAAAGTACCTTCGGATGCTTTTTATTACGCATTCAAAATGGGAAAACGTTTGTCGAAAGATTATTATGTGACCGATGTTTTATCCGATTTAGTTGGATCCGACAAATCTTCTAAACTCTATGTGAAGATTAAAAAAGAACTCAAATTAGTGACGAGTATCGGAGCAAGTGTGACAGGTTCTATCGATGATGGCTTATTTATGATTACAGGAAAATTAGCACCGAATGCAACGTTTGAAGCATTGGATGAAGCACTTTGGGAAGTTCTTAACGAAGTGAAAGCTAAAATCATTGAAGAACACGAATTAATCCGTTTAAAAAATAAGATTAAAACCGCGAAAGCCTATCAAGAAAAAACATTATTGAATCGCATTATGAATCTTTGTTTCTTTGAACTTTTAGGAAACATCGAAGCAATCAATGAAGAACTTCATCGCTATGATGCCATCACCGTCAATGACTTACATCGCGTTGCGGGTGAAGTATTTGAAAAGACCAATTGTTCCACATTAAAAATTAAAGCAATCGTATGAACCGAACTATCGCCCCTTCGTTACAACCCATTGAAAATATGACGTTCGTTTCACCGATTGTCAAAGAATTAAACGACCAATGTAAACTACTTTGGATAAAAAATGTTCCCGACGAAACGTGTCGTTTTGAATTACATTTTAACGCTGGAACCATTCAAGGAGATTTACTCATCGCAGGATTGACAAACGCCTTATTATTATCCGGAACGAAAGATAAAACAACCACTCAAATTCACGATGAATTGGCGCAATTAGGTGCGTATATTCATATGCAAGCGAACCATGAAGAAGCACTAGTAGCTGTTTATTTTTTGAGAGAATATTTCGATGCGGTCTTAGAAATTGTATTCGATGCGATTGCCAATGTCATCTTTCCACAACAAGAATTAGAAGATATTTTAAGAGACCGTAAACAGACGTATTTGGTTAACTCACAAAAGATGAGCGTACTCGCACGACGACTATTTGCGCAGTATTTTTACCAAAACGACGAACGTTACGGAAGAGTAGCCGTCATCGAAGATTATGATAAAGTAGAACCTGCTTCCATTATCGATTTCCATGCGCATTTTTACCTAAAAGGATTACGACAAATTGTGTGTGTGGCGAACTTAGAAGAATCGTTAGTAGATAAATGGTGTCAGAAATTCGCTACTTGGAGCAATCAACAATCCACGTCCTTTTTGGAAACGACTGACAATAAGGTTATTGACTTATACGAAGAAAAGAGCGAAGCAGTGCAAACCGCCATTCGAATCGGTTTTCCATTATTCAATAAAACGCACAAAGATTTTATCGGAGTAGATGTATTGCAAACCGTTTTAGGAAGCTATTTCGGAAGTCGCTTGATGTCTAACCTACGCGAAGACAAAGGTTACACCTACGGAATTGGTTCTGGAATAGCAGAAATGCGACGTTCAGGACATTTAATCATTGCCACAGAAGTCAAAAAAGAAGTGCAAGTCGATGCGTTACATCAAATAAAATTAGAGATCCAACGCCTAAAAGAGGAAAAGATAGGCGAAGGCGAATTGCAATTAGTGAAAAACTATTTGCTAGGACAACTCTTAAAAGATGCCGATGGAAGCGATGC
>JBEBRN010000095.1:0-9593 GCA_040394775.1 Taishania pollutisoli | reverse complement strand
ATTATTGTTCTTGATACAGTGTTGAAAGCTTTAAATCCTGACTTGCTCACTTTTTAGTTGCATTCATCGAAAAGTATAAATAATACAGGTCATATGGTTCCGACTCTTTGGTCGGAAAAACCCTCAAAGAGTATCAAATTCTTTGAGGATTTTGCTTTTTAATTGTTATACCATCTATATATAATCAAAAGCCAACCACTGTACAACAATAATTAACTACTTTTGCACAAAATAATTAAATGAAGCGTATCAACGAGTACAAAAAGTTGTTCCAAATTGAAGATAAAATCGATTTAACGGAACTAAAGTCAACCTATAGAAAATTGGTAAAGCAATGGCATCCTGATAAGTATCAAGACCATGATCCTATGAAAGATGAAGCAATAGTTATGGGAAGACATGTCGTTGATGGATATCATTTCTTAGTGAGTATTGCACCAGAAACAAAAGAAGCGAATTTGGATGAATACAACACCCTAATTATGGAATGTGGTATTGCTAATTATAAGCACAAAGGGTTGTTGTTGGAATTGACATTCACAGATGGATCGTGCTATGAATATTTTGGAGTGAATGCCTCTGTTTTTAAGAAGTTAATCAACTCGGACAAGCAAGTGCGTTTTGCAAAGCGTTTTATTTACAATAGCTATACGTATAGAAAATCGAAAAAAGCTATGCAAGAGGCGTGATATAGTCTTTTAAACTGATTTTATTGATATAAGAAAGGTAATCCATTTTCAATTTGAAGATGGATTATTTGTTTTATAACAATTTGAGAAGTAACTAGTTTTAGCCATAAAAAAAAAGCCTCAGTTGTGAAACTGAAGCTAATTTACAAATGAGAGGTGGAAGCCAACTCAAAAGCGGAGCAAAGATAGCTATTTTATTATAATAGTTTTCAAAATCGAAATTTAAATAACTATTTTATTTTAGGGAATATTTTCTTAAAGGTAAGGTGTAATTACCATGATAATTATTGATAATCTTACACTTTTAGCACAAAAATTAACCACGAGTTACAAATTTCACAACTTTTCTCCATCATTTAGACTGATTTAAATTAATTGATTTATTTTTACATCTTCATAATACACATCAAATCATCGAATGGACTTTTTTTTAATATTATTTACCGGTGAAGGAATCTTCTACCTTGTTATGTTAACGCTTCTAGAGATTGTTCTAGGAATTGACAACATCATTTTTATTTCCATCGTTACAGATAAGTTGGAAGAGAAGCAACGAAGATTGGCTCGGAATATCGGGCTTACATTAGCACTTTTAGTACGTTTAGGATTATTAAGTGTGGTTTCTTATATCATGGGAATGACAAGTTCTCTTTTTCCAGATTCTCAATATGAACTTCTACAATCGTTTAGTGGGCAAAGTTTAGTGTTATTATTGGGTGGTTTGTTCTTAATTTATAAGAGTACATCAGAGATGCATGAGAATATGAAAGGGGAGGAGCATCATGAAACGAAACCTAAAAAAGGCTTAAAAAATATTATTATTCAAATCATTTTGATTGATATTGTTTTTAGTTTTGATTCTATCATCACCGCAATTGGAATGACAAATGAAATTGGTCACGGCGATCCTAAAAAACATCCAATGGTTATTATTTTTGGCGCTGTCATTATTTCCATGGTCATCATGCTGATTTTCGCCAAAGCTATTTCTGACTTCATCAATGCACGTCCTACAATTAAGATGTTGGCATTGGCATTCCTAGTAACAATTGGTGTTATCTTGGTTGCTGAAGCATTTGGGCAACATGTTCCGAAAGGATATATTTATTTCGCCATGGTGTATGCGCTCGTTGTCGAGTTTTTCAACATTAGAATGCGAAAGAATAAAGGAGTAGTAGAATAGAAGAATTATAAATCGAAGCGACTTGTCTTCGGTGAATCTGCAACAAGTTCGTTGATTTCGTCCAGCTCTTTTTGAGTTAAAGGTCGCCATTCTCCTAAAGGAATATCTAGTTGAATGTTCATGATACGGATGCGTTTCAATTTGACTACTTTATAATCTAAAAATTCACACATTCTACGAATCTGACGGTTCAATCCTTGCGTTAAAATAATGTTGAACGTGAAATCATCGATAGCTTCTACCTTACATTTTTTGGAAATCGTATCAAGAATCGGAACACCATTTCCCATTTTCTTGATGAAATCAGGTGTTATGGGACGATTTACACGAACAATGTATTCTTTTTCATGGTTATTTCCAGAACGTAATATTTTGTTGACAATATCTCCGTCGTTAGTAAGTAAGATTAGTCCTTCGCTTGGTTTGTCTAGTCGTCCAATAGGAAATATTCGCTTCGGATAATTGATGTAATCAATAATGTTGTCCTTTTCTACACGTGTGTCTGTGGTGCAAACAATTCCAATGGGCTTATTGAAAGCGATGTAATCCAGTTCTTCATTTGCATTCTGAAGTGGCTTTCCATCCACATGAATCTTATCTTTGGAAGTGATTTTAGTTCCCATTTCAGGTACTTTCCCATTAATGGTCACTCTACCTTGCTCAATAAGTTTGTCTGCTGCTCTTCTAGAACAGTACCCCATTTCGCTGAGGTATTTGTTAATGCGTACTTCTTTCTCCATGATAATAGAACAAAATTAAGGATAAGATTGGATTAACGTGCAACCTATTGAAAAGTGCGACGAAAAAAAATTAAAGAGTAGTATATCTTAAATTATTATTTCATTATCTTTATGAAATAATAATTGATGTATGAAAATCGTTTATTCTTTTTTCTTCTTACTACTTGGAGTTCCAGCGCTTTCTCAAGAAGAAGTTATATCTGCTGAAGAAAAATCCAATTCTAACTCTGGATTTATTTTTAAAAATCGAAAAGTGAGTTTCACTACACCAGATGATTTTTTAGAAATGGATTTTCATTTTCGAATTCAAAATCGTTTGAGTTTTAATGTGAACGAACAGAATGATAAAGAGGTCGATTTTCAATTAAAATATTTACGCCTAGGTCTTGAAGGATCTATCTTTCACCATAAGTTTAAGTATAAAACACAAATTGGACTTGCACCTTATGATTTTCATAAAGATGAAAGTGGTGTCTCAAAAATTTTGAAAGATGCTTATATCGCTTACGTTCCTAATAAACATTGGTATATTATAATGGGGCAAGCAAAAATGCCAGGTAGTAGACAACAACAAACGAGTTCGGATAAACTTCAAATGACAGAACGGACAATTAATTACACCAATTTTGCGATCGATCGGGATTTAGGTATTCAGGTTCACCAATTAAATGAATTTAAAGATCGGTTTTCCTATAATTTTAAACTCGCTGTAACACAAGGAGAAGGAAGTCATCATTACAATCACAATAAAGTAGGTTTTGCATATACTGGAGGATTTGAGCTTTTTCCAATGGGAACTTTCAAAGACAAAGGCGCTTATTTTGAGGGAGACGTCTTACGGGAATCTTCACCAAAGCTGATGATTTCAGGTGCTTATCAGTTGAATCATCGCGCACAATTAGCAAAAGGTCAGTCAGGAAGAATCTTGCACGATAACCGCGATTTACACAGTCTATTTGGTGATGTTATCTTGAAATATAAAGGCTTTGCTTTCATGGCTGCATATATGGCGAGACATACTTCTGACCCATTAACGTTAGATACCTTGACAACTGACATAAGTCACGTTCATGTAGGGCAAGGAATCGATTTTCAAACGAGCTATGTGACCAAAAAACAGTATGAATTTATCGTTCGTTATTCGTATCAAAAAGTAGATAAATCAGTTCATAGTTATCAACCGAATCGCTCTCAATATGCCGTTGGACTTACTAAATACATCTGGGGGCATCAACTGAAACTACAAACAGAAGTAGGCTTAGAAGAGTATTACTACTCGAATAATACTCGAAAAAATAGTTTCTATACCCGTTTTCAAATAGAGTTCGGATTTTAGGAAGCTTTCGCTCTATTCTCTCATTCTCCACTCTGATTTCCGCTTTCTTCTCTCATTCTTACACTATGAATTCACTTCAGCTGGACTTCAATTCTCACGGGTAAATGATCTGAATATCCCCCTAAATATTTTGCGCCAGCATAAACTCTATTGGGCACTTGATTACCTTTATATTCTGTCATTAAATAAGGGAAAGATAAAATTTCGCCAGAATTTTCTACCACTTTTACTTTCTTATTGGAGAACAACGCAGGGCTTACCATTATGTGGTCTAAAACATCCCAATCTCCACGGTAATTATAACTTCCACCAAATTCACCTGATTCTTTAGAAATCATAGAAGTTAATCTTTCTGAAATCATCTTTGGCGCTGCGTCTTGTGGATAATCATTTAAATCACCCATAAAAACGAAGAGGCCATTTTTGTCGATATTCGATATAGAATCTATAAAGTGACTCGCCATTTCTGCTGCTTTCAATCGGTTGACTTCAGATTCTTCTGCGCCACCTCTTCTGCTTGGCCAATGGTTAACTAGAAAATATAGCGTCTGTTTTTTACACGAAAATTTAGCCCAAATAATATCTCTAGTAGTATTGTCAGAAGTGACTGTTCTAAATCGAATATATCCTGAATTTAAAATATTCATTTGGGTAGAATCGTAAAACAAACCGACATCTACTCCTCGTGCATCATCAGATTCATAATGGACAATAGCTAGTTTGTTGTCTGCGCGTTGATTTAAAATATCCCTCATAACTTGTGCATTCTCAATTTCCGCTACACCCATAGCGAAAATATCTCCCATGTCGTCCATCGCTTGTGCCAATTTCTTAACATGATCTTCGTAACGGTCAGCCGTCCATTGGTTTTTACCTTGCGGCAGAAATTCTTCGTCATTTTTGTTTGGATCATTAATCGTGTCAAAAAGATTTTCTACGTTATAAAAACTAATTACACTTGCTTCCTTCACTTGTGCACAAGCTGTTGTGAAAATGAAAACAAATCCTACTACTAATAATCTAATTCTCATATCAATCAATTAAAATAAAATCCTTTGTTTTTGGAATTTCCATAAACGTCGCTCTATATTTTTCTGGTAATGATGCTATTTTTCGAATGCTCAAATCAATCCATGCGCCATCTACAGAAACAATGCACGAAAGTTCGCCATCTTCACGGTAAATTTCGGAAACAATAGACCATTTTGAAAATGCTCTTTCAATTTTAGCTAAATAGGTTTTAACGGTCAGTTCTTGCACATCTCTTACTTCCTTGCAATACACCAATTCTTCTTTAAAAAGAATCGGACCGAATTTATCCTTCGCTAAAAGATCCAAAGAAACACCTCCACTTTTCAGCAGTTCTAAACGAGCTGTTGCAGCGATATCAGCGTAGGCAGAATGTCTTAAATGTAAATTGGGGTCTATTTGTGACCACAGTATTTTTGTTGTGTAACTATTCACTTTTATCGTTTAATTAATGGATAAATTAAATTTTCCAATCCGTTGATTTTTATTTCTAACATTTGCTGGAGCTGTGCGCCTAATTTTCCCGGTGGAAACCCTTTTTGTTTAAACCATACCAAGTAAGGTTCAGGTAATTCAATCAAGTACCTTCCTTGGTATTTTCCAAAATGTATTTTAGCGTTGGCCAAATCCATTAACTCCTTTCTTGCCGCCTCTGGGTCAAGCATTATTTAGTAGGAATTTGTTGTAACGTTTCTAAAAGATATCCCCAATATTTTTGAACGGAAGAAATCTGTACTCTTTCATCGGGTGAATGCGCTCCGTAGATATTTGGCCCGAAAGAAACCATGTCTAATTTAGGGAAATGTTTTCCTAAAATACCACACTCTAAACCTGCGTGACATGCTTTTATTTGAGGCTCTTCATTGTATCTCTTTCGGTACAGATCTGCCATTAAGTGTAGAATAGGAGAGTCTGTATTTGGTTTCCATCCTGGATAATCGCCGTTTTGAACGACGCCACATCCCATGTTTTCAAAAGCTGCACGAATGGTATTCGCTACATCTGCTTTGGTCGATTCGACGCTAGATCGTTGTAACGATTGCGTGATGAATTTCCCATCCTTGATAATCACTCTTGCTAAACTAGAGGATGTTTCCACTAAGTCTGCAATATCAGGACTCATTCGGAAAACGCCGTTGTGTACCGCGTAAAGAGTGTTGATGATTTTAATCGTATTATCGGTTGAAAGTGCTTCTTTAACTGAGCCTTCATCTTTGGTCGTTACTTTTAATGTCTTCTCAATAGAGATAAATTCTTCGGTCAATACAGCGGTGAATTTTTCAATTTCTGATAACACAGCGTGAACGTCCTTTTCGTTAACGGCTATTTTAACCGTTGCTTCTCTTGGAATAGCATTACGCAAACTTCCACCATCAAATTCAACTAATTTAATGTCAAAAAGAGAAATCAGATGATAGACTATTCTGTTCGCTAATTTATTCGCATTCCCATGTCCTTTATGAATATCCATTCCAGAATGTCCACCTAAAAGTCCATTTAATGTAATGGAAATCAATCGGTGTGCTCCGGTTAAGGAAATAGGATTGTAGGAATAAGTAGTGTTTGTGTCAATTCCACCCGCACATCCGATAGATAGCTCGTCATCATCTTCTGTGTCTAAGTTCATTAAAATAGTTCCAGAGAAATTAGAAGGATCTAAATGAATGGCACCCGTCATTCCGGTTTCTTCATCAATGGTAAACATCGCTTCAACAGCTGGATGTTGAATTTCTTTTGATGCCAAAATAGTCATGATAGAAGCCACACCTATTCCGTTGTCTGCTCCCAAAGTTGTTCCTTTTGCTTTCACCCAATCTCCATCAATGTACATTTGAATTCCCTGTGTGTTGAAATCAAAATCGGTATCGTTATTTTTTTGATGCACCATGTCTAAATGTGACTGAAGAATAACCGTTTGGCGATTTTCCATTCCTGGAGTCGCAGGTTTCTTTATAATAACATTTCCTATTGCATCTTTGACAGTTGGTAATCCAAGTGATTTTCCAAAGTTCATCATGAATTCAATGACTCTTTCTTCTTTTTTAGATGCTCTTGGAACGGCATTTAGGTCAGAGAAATTCTTCCACAATGCTTTTGGTTCGATATTTTGTAGTGCCATATACTTTTTTTTCAAAGTTAAGATAAACCAAATTAAATAGAAAGTTATCGAATAGAAAAAATAAAAAAAGACTAATCTGCTTATTTTATTCAGACGATAACTATTAAACAACGAATGTTAAAAAACTCTTTGTTTTGAATTCAATAACAAAAGATATTGAATTAATTTTGTTTCTTTATCACAAATCAAAAAAGCGGAATGAATAAATACATTTTATTACTAGCGTTCTATGTCCCACTTTCATTGTCTGCTTGTACTCAGGTAGAGGAAGAGAATATTGTACAGCAAATGGATAGTCTAGGTATTCCAACAGACACGGCAATTGTTTCTCCATTTAAAAACGCCTCTTATAGTAAGTTTGAAAACACATGGGTTGAATTGACTAAAGGAGTTTTTTATATTGAACAAACAACGGAAAAAAAGTCGATTGTCAATGATTCTAAAATCAGTATTTTAAAAATTGATCCGAATGTGGCTGAGTTTGAATTTAAATCAGCCACACAAAATGATAAAAAGATGCTGTGTGTAGCAGATTATGCTGAGACGTTTAATTACAATATCGTCATCAATTCAGGGATGTATGATGTGAAGAGCTATTTTAAAAGCAAAGGTTTGTTAATTAACAATTCTTCATACGCTAACAATCCCAATCTATATCCCAATTATAATATGATGATTTGCGCGAATCCCAAGGAAGATGGATTACCTAATTTTTGCGTGAATGATTTAACGAAGGATTCTTGGAGTACACTATCTAATAAATATGAAAGTTTCTCTCAAGGATTACGCATGATTGATGCAGATGGTAAACCCATGTTTTGGAATAAACGCTACCAATCATGTAGTCAATTAATTGTAGCGGAAGATAAAGAAGGAATGGTCTATTTCATTTTCACCCGTTCGCCGTACACTCAAAATTTCATGATTAATTTTATGGTGAACATGGGATTGCGAAACGCAGTGTATATGGAAGGAGGTCCTCAAACAAGCTTATTTGTTGATATTGACGATTACCGTATTGAGAAATTAGGCAGCTATGTGTCAAATACTTATCCCACAGATTCTAATGGCGAATATTGGCCTTTACCAAATATCATTGGTGTAAGAGTTGTTCAAAATCAAGATTGATATTACATCATTTTATTTATTGAAATCTTCAAAGACTTGCTTTTAAGGGTTAATTGTTAGTGGTGTTTTTCATTTTATAGATGTTTTACTTTATTTGATGAGAATGATATACTATTTTGAATTTCCAACGGTAGTTTGTATTTTCAATATACTTCATTAATTTTGGACACCAAAAAAAATATATCATGTCAGAAGCGATCAACCAAGGCCACGTTAATTTTGAAATCTCCAACAATGGAATTGCAACTATTGAATTTGGACATCCTTTGAGTAATTCTTTACCAGGTAAAATATTAGAAAAATTAGCCCTAACAATTACAGAGATTAGTAATCGTTCAGAAGTTAAAGTGATTCTCTTAAAATCGGCAGGAGAAAAAGCATTCTGTGCAGGAGCGAGCTTTGATGAGTTAATCTCCATCAAAGATTTGGAGGTTGGAAAAGTGTTCTTTTCTGGATTTGCCAATGTTATTAACGCCTGTCGTAAGTCATCCAAATTGATTATTGGACGTGTTCAAGGAAAGGCTGTCGGAGGTGGAGTTGGAATGGCTTCAGCAGTAGATTATTGTTATGCAACAACTGGCGCGTCAGTGAAACTAAGTGAATTAGCAGTTGGAATTGGACCTTTTGTGGTTGGACCAGCAGTTGAGCGTAAAATAGGTACTTCAGCGATGAGCCAATTAGCAATTAATGCTACAGAGTGGCAATCAGCACAGTGGGCATATGATAAAGGTCTTTATGCGGAATTGTTTGATTCTGTTGAAGAAATGGATACTGCTATTGAGGTTTTAGCAAATAAATTAGCAACATCAAACCCTGAAGCAATGGCGCTTTTAAAGAAAATATTTTGGGCTGGGACCGAAAATTGGGATGAATTGTTAGTTGAAAGAGCAGCAATGAGTGGGCAATTAGTCTTGTCAGATTTTACAATTAACGCGATTAATTCATTCAAAAAGAAATAGTAAACAATTAGCGGGACAATATTAACTGAAAAGATAGACTTGAATAAAGCAACCTATTAAATATTAATTCGTCTTTGAATTAAGTGCATTTTATGATGTGCATACGATTATTAATCATAAATTTGTTATGAACCATATTTATAAAGTCATGAAAATGAAGACAATATTCACATTCTTAATTCTATTTGTATCATTATATTCTTTCTCTCAAAAGCAAGTCAACATTAGCTTTTCAGACCAAAGAGTAAAGGAGTTAGCAAGCGAAGTATACGGAGAATACTCTGAATATCAAACGCCTGAACTTTTAGCTTTTTATCAACAAGAGTTAAATAAATTTGAAATAATCGAGGTTTCCGACGAAGAAATTAATTCTGGAAAATATAATTTGATTTCTACATTAGTTTTAAAGA
>JBEBRN010000094.1:0-9706 GCA_040394775.1 Taishania pollutisoli | reverse complement strand
GATTGGTGCAAGATGCTTTGGAAAACTTGATGAAAGGAAGAACGTCTATTGTTATCGCTCACCGATTAAGCACTATTAAAAATGCGAATCAAATTTTTGTATTAGAAAAAGGATTGATTAAGGAAAAAGGAACACATTCCGAATTAATAACAATGGAAGATGGTATTTATCAACGATTGATTCAGTTACAAGAGTTGAACTAGAATAAAAAAAGATATTTCGGTACATTAAGGTCAATTTTAAGTTAGTTTTTTCATTTATCTCTTGTTTTTATTATTTAGAATCATTCTTTATAGTATATTTGAGAAAACTTTTTGAAAGTGTCAACTTATTCAAATTCTTAAAAAGAAAGAAAATGGAAAACAATACGGATACATCAGTTTTAAGCAATCTGGAAAGTAACCATCGTGACAGCCTTCTTTTATGTTGGAAAATTAGAGAAGGATTTAGAAACGATATTCCGATTAAACGTATCAAAAAATATTTGGATTGGTTCTGGGAAAATCAATTGAAACACCTCTTTGAATTAGAAGAAAAACATATTTTCTCTACCATCGCACCCGATGACAAGCTCCGAAAAAAGGCACTGTCTCAACACAGAAAATTACGGAAATTATTTGAAGTAAAAAATGAAAGTGAGTTTTTAAAATCCATCACTTTAATCGAAGAGGAATTAGAATTGCACATTCGTTTTGCGGAGAAAGAATTGTTTAATACATTTATGAAAACAGCGACTCCAAAGGAAATTGCTGAAATAGAGAAGAATTGTAATAGCTTTGCTCACCATCAATGGAAAGATCCTTTCTGGGAAGTGGAGAAAGAAGTGATTTAGAATTGAAAGTGGCTCACAGATGCCACAGAAACCACATATAAAAAAAGATAAAAAACAGAATGAGAGTGGAAGAAAAAATGGCTCACAGGTACCACAGAAACCACAGATAAAAAAAACAGAGCGCACACGCAGTATATTATTCTTAAGTTACTTTAAATCTTCAGAAGCACTTCACGTCCTACTCTTCTTTCTGTTCACTCACTCTCGCTCTGTGTTATCCGTGTAATATGTGAGAAAAAACCTTTGAGAAAAAAATCAAAAAAAACACTTGTAAATAGTCCTATTATTACGTATATTCAGTATCCATTAAAAACAAATAAGATGGAATTGAATGATTTAACATACAAAATTAGAGGAGCAATATTTTCGGTTTTCAATGAATTGGGACCTGGATTACTGGAGAGTGTGTACGAAGCTGCATTACTAAAAGAATTAATGGATGTAAACCTAAGAACCATTTCACAAGTTCCTCTTCCCGTCGTTTATAAAGGTGTCAAATTAGAAATAGGGTTTCGATTAGATATTCTTGTAGAAGATAAAATCATTATTGAAATCAAATCAGTTGAGTTTCTACACGACGTACATAAAAAGCAGTTATTGACGTACCTTAAATTATCCAATAGAAAATTAGGAATCCTTGTTAATTTCAACGCTGCCAAACTAATCGATAAAGAAAGTATAATCCGAATAATCAACTAATCCATTAGAATTATCTTTACTATCTGTGAAAACCACGCTCTAATCTCTCATTCTCACTCTAATTTCTGTTGTCTGTGAGCCATATCTTTCCCTTCATTATCTTCCATCCTCATCTGTGCGATCCGTGCTATATCTGTGAGCTACTTCATTCTCTTCTCTCATTCTCACACTAATTTCTGTTGTCTGTGAGCCATAACACGCCACCATCTTCCATCTTCATCTGTGCTATCTGTGCGCTACTTCATTCTCATCTCTCATTCTCGCTCTTATTCTGTGCGATCCGTGCTATCTGTGAGCCATATATTTCCCTTCATTATCATCCATCATCATCTGTGCGATCCGTGCTATCTGTGAGACAAAAACACTTCAAACTCACTTAAAAATCTTCCCAGGATTCAAAATGTTATTCGGATCAAACACCTTTTTTATTTCCTTTTGAATACGAATAGCGGTTTCATTAAATGGAATGTGCATATAGTCGCGTTGAACGTATCCTATTCCATGTTCTCCGCTAATGGTTCCACCTAATTCTTTGGTGTAAATCAACATTTCTAAAACGGCTTTTGGCAATTCATTTTTCCATGCTTCATCGCTCATGTTCTCTTTCAGAATGTTGATGTGCAAATTCCCATCGCCCGCATGACCATAGCAGATTGACGTAAATCCGTATTTTTTCCCTAAGCTCTTCACCTTTTCCATTAATTCAGGCAATTTTGCTCTTGGAACCACAATATCTTCTTCTTTGTAAATGGAGCTTCCTTTAGCGGCAATTCCCATCGCACGACGTACTTTCCAAAGCGCATCTTTCGTAGTTGCATTGTCGGCGAAAAGAATGTCACCAATATCAAACTGATCTAAAACACCTACTATTCCTTCGATTTCTTTCATCAATTGTTCTTCGTCTGTTCCATCGACTTCAATAAATAACGAAGCGTGTAAATCATCCGTCACGACAATTGGTGAAATGCCTAAATACGTTTGCGAAATAAGAATCGCATCGCGTTCAATGAATTCTAAAGTCGAAGGTGTATAACCCGCGAGAAATATCTTATTCACCGCTTGGCAGGCTTCTTTTGAAGAACGAAACGGCACAAAAATCAATAAGTCTTTGGTCGGTAATGGCAACAACTTCAATACGATTTTAGTAACCACAGCGAGTGTTCCCTCCGACCCTACTATCAGTCGTGTTAAATCATAACCCGTGGAATTTTTCAAGGTATTAGCACCTGTCCACATGATTTCTCCATTCGGTAGCACAATCTCTAAATTCAATACGTAATCTTTGACAACTCCATATTTGACGGCACGTGTTCCACCTGAATTCTCAGCGACATTTCCACCGATAAAACAACTGCCTTTACTCGATGGATCGACGGGATAAAAGAGGTTTTCTTTCCGTACTGCTTGCATCAAATCTTCGGTTATCACACCTGGTTCAGTCGTTACCTGACAATTTTCAGTGTCAATTTCCAAAATGTGATTCATCCGTTTCATGTCTAACACAACGCTACCAAAAATCGGTAAACAACCACCACTTAATCCTGTTCCTGCACCACGAGGCGTGACAATAATTTGATTTCCGTTACAATATTTCATTATCGCACTGACTTCTTCGGTTGAAATCGGTTGCAAAACAACTTGCGGTAAGAAGACGAAATCTTCGGTTTCATCGGAAGCACAACGACGTAAATTGGCGTCATCCATCAATACTCGTTCTGGAGCAATGATGGATTTGAAAAATTCGATTGTATTGGGAGATAAAATATACTGACTCATTTTAGATGTAATTGGAGCGTCTAAATTACAAAATAACCGTTGTTCTTTTACTTTTCAGTTGGGGATGGGAACTATTTTATTTTGGGATGCTGAGTTATAATTTGCACAAATTTAAGATATGAATTCTTTTTCTTTCTTTTACTTTTTGTCCGCCAAAAAGAGAAAAAGCTCTGCTTTTGAAGACGTAAAAACGAGTAAACGGTAGTGCCGAAGTTTTCTTCGTTGAAAAACATTGTAAAAGACGACCTCGTCGGCGATTTCCTTCGTTTCACTACGGAACTTCCTTGAGGTGCCCGCCTTTTACTGCAATTTTTTACACTCTAAAAATATTCCGATTCTACATCGGAACAGGTAGCGACATCCTAATCCGACTTTGACTTTTAGATTTTCAATAGTTTGATCTCTTGTTTAACCGATTAGTTTAAATTGAATTCATTTTAAGTTCATGAAATATCCTCCGCGTCCTTTGCGCCGTCTCTGCGAACATAGCGGTTAAAAAAACAACAATCTCCAAAACATTAAATGATTTTCATTACTTTTAACGGAATGAATTTTATCCTTTAAAACGATAAGTATGAAAAAAACAATTCTACCTGTCTCTTTGTTATCTCTTGCGATAACTATCGGGGCTTGTACCAATCAAAAAACAGAACAAGAGAATATGGAGAAAACCACAGAAATCAGTCAAACGGAAGAAAGTAACATCGTCGATCGTTTTGCCGACATTCAAGTGTTGCGCTATGACATCAACGGGTTTGACAAACTTAGTTTAAACCAAAAATTATTGGTGTACTATTTAGCAGAGGCTGGATATTACGGTCGCGATATCAATTACGACCAGAACTTTAAGTACAACCTAGACATTCGGAAAGCGTTTGAATCCATCGTGGAGAACTACAAAGGCGACGAAAGCGATAAGAACTATCAGAAATTCTTGGTCTTTGCGAAACAGTTTTGGTTTGCGAATGGTTTGCATCATCATTATGGAATGGATAAATTCAAACCGGATTTCAGCCAAGATTACTTCATGGAATTGATGAAAGAAACAGGCGTTAAGATGCTTCCTGAAGCGATAGAAGCTATTTTCAATCCGTCGATTTATGCGAAACGAAAAGTAAAAGATAGCAAAAAAGATATGATTGTGGAATCTGCCAACAACTTCTACGGCGATGGCGTGACACAAAAGATGGTGGAAGATTATTACAGCAAAATCATCGATAAAAATGACACCGAACCGATTGAATACGGTCTGAATTCTACCATGATTTTAAAAGATGGTAAAGTCTATGAAGACGTTTGGAAAAGCGGAGGTCGTTACGGTAAAGCGCTCGATAAAGTGATTGAGAATTTACAAGAAGCAACTAAATACGCCGAAAACGAACCTCAGAAGAAAGCTATCTTAAAATTAATCGACTATTTCAAAACGGGAGATTTAAAAATCTGGAACGAATACAACATTTTGTGGGCACATGCTACAGAAGGTGACATTGACTACATACTAGGATTCATCGAAGTGTATGGCGATGCAATTGGGAAAAGAGCGACGTATGAAAGTGTGATAGAAATCAATGATTTCGAAGCATCTAAACAAATGGCGGTTGTCGCTTCAAATGCACAATGGTTTGAGGACAATTCATCCATTCAAAAGGAACACAAGAAAGCGAAAGTAACGGGTGTTAGTTACAAAGTGGTTCAAACGGCTGCCGAATCAGGCGACTGCTCTCCTTCTACTCCAATTGGTGTGAATTTACCGAACAACGAATGGATTCGTGAAGTACACGGCTCAAAGTCTGTTAGTTTAGGAAACATTATTGATGCATACGAAAAAGCTAGCGGTCCTGGAATGCTAAAAGAATTTGCTTACGACCAAGCGGAAATCGACCGAGGCATAAAATATGCCTCATTAGGTGGAAAATTACACACCGCACTTCATGAAGTAATCGGGCACGCTTCTGGACAAATCAACAAAGGCGTTGGACAACCAAGCGAAACCTTGAAAAACTTCGCCAGTACCTTAGAAGAAGCGCGTGCGGATTTAGTCGGTCTTTATTATTTGATGGACCAAAAATTAGTCGATATCGGTTTGATGCCTTCATTGGAAGTTGGAAAAGCAGAATATGACGGTTACATCAGAAATGGTTTATTGACACAATTACAACGTTTAGATGTCGGTAAAAACCTAGAAGAAGAACACATGCAAAACCGCCAATTGGTCGCTGCGTGGGTTTTTGAAAAAGGACAGAAAGACAAAGTCATTGACCGTGTTGTGAGAGATGGAAAAATCTATTACCACATCAACGATTACAACAAGTTACGTACACTTTTCGGTGAATTGCTACGTGAAATCCAACGCATTAAATCAGAAGGTGATTACGCCGCAGGAAAAGCGTTAGTAGAAAACTACGGAACTATTGTCGACAAAAATGTACATGCCGAAGTATTGAAGCGTGTGAAGCCATTAAACATCGCTCCATATAGCGGTTTTGTCAATCCAGTATTGGAATTGGTAAAAGATAAAAATGGAAAAGTAACCGATGTGAAAGTAACGAATACACAGAGTTTTGTGGAACAAATGCTTTACTACGGTAAGAAATATGGAACATTGAAATAAGAGTTTAATGGAAATAGAAAACGTCGGCGATGAGTCGACGTTTTTTTGTTGCTGATTTTTCAGAAGCTTTCTCCCAACAAAATCTTGTTTACTGGCTATTTTAAATTGTTTTATTATCGAAAGTTAACGATTCAAATTTACAATTTCTCTGTTATTTTTCTTTTAACCGTCAAATTGTAAATTTGGCGGGCTTAGTAAAATCACACCAACTTTTGGTTAGGCACTTAACCCTTATTATTTTTATACTTTGTTGTGCGTTCGTTTTTATTTTCCAGTAATCATATCGTACTCAGCCGGTATTTCCACTCCATTAAATTCATTTGTCAGTCCGTAGATTATTACAATAGTCAATATTATTCCACTAATCAGAATAATGTAGAATTGCTTATTCGGCTCAATTCCGAGCAATTTTGTTTTCATTTTTTTCGAATGGACTGCTGATATATGTCCGAAAAATGAAATTATTGCAAGTCCATAATATGGTATAAAAAACAAGTTTAGAGGGAATGTATTTAATCCCGCAACTCCAAAATAAAAGTTGGTATCTAAATTCAGAATTAGTCTACCAAATAAAACTGCACTTAAATGTTTTAGCAAGAAAATAGCAAGGTAAACTCCAGTCCAAATTTGTAACCTATCAAAAAAGTCAGATACAGTTTTTCGTTTTTTTAAGAACAATTTTACTCCCGAAATAATTTGAATTCCAACTGCGAAAAGTAATAAGGTCTCAGCTATTATATTTCTATAAATAACTCTAAGGTCATTCATTAATTCAATATGAGCTTTCACCCCAAAAAGACTATATAAATGATTAAATAGATGTATTATTATGAAAATAGTAATTGTAATACCCGATATGTAATGGATTCTTTTCATCTTTTTTCTACAAAATTAAATTTAAAAGATGGGTTATCATTTGATATAAATCAAATTCCGATTTTACGTTTTCTTATTCGACTTAATGTTTCAAGTGTTATTCCGATATAAGAAGCAATGTGAGTCAACGGTACCTTCTTAGTTATGTTAGGTTGAATGGATAAAATGTTGTCATACTTTTCTTCTGCGGAATGAAATTGCATAGATGAAATTCTTTCTTGTTGTTGTAACATTGTTTTTGTAATTATTATTTTGCTCAACCTTTCAAAATCACGGTATTTGTCAGATAGTATTTCAACATCTTTTCTTGATAATTCTAATATTTCGGAATCTTCTAATAGTTCTATATAATGTGGACTCGGAATATTAAGAAAAAAACTATTTATGGAACTAATAAAATCATTTTCGAAAGCAAACCAATCAGAAATATCTTTTCCGTCTTTTAAATAGAAAGCTCTTGCACAACCATTTATAATAAAAAATGTTTTATCAGAATACTGCCCTTCTTTTACCAATTGCTCTCCTTTTTGCAGCAAAAAAACTTTAGAAACACTTAATAATTCTTGTTGACATTCATAAGTCAATTTAGAATATGTTTCACTAATTATGTTAATGATTTTCTCTTTACTCATTGGTGTTTGTTAATGACGCACAACGATTAGCAGCTTGGCGCTGTCCCATCTTAATTTATAAGTTTCAAGTTGAAGGTAAGATTTTAATTTTAACTAAAAACATCAATTTGGAACTTTTACTGGCGATTGCGTAACGGTTTGCAGCTATAAGAAGTTGGCGATTTCGAAGCACAAAACTGTCTGCCACCACAAAACTTGATACGAAGCACAAAGCTTCATTTAACCACTGAACCGCCAATTTTTTGTAGCTGCTGTTACCAAACGTATTTATTTTAGTCGTAAACATACTTGTCTGTTGGATAAGAAATATTTATTACAGAAGTTGGCTTGTCAAATGATATGTAAATGAAACGATTTTTCTTATGTCTAACCTTGTCTGTTTTCTCAATTCCATTCACGTTTACTGAAATGTCATATTTACCAATTGGATAATCAATAATTATAATCTTTGAAACTCCAAGTAATGGATTAGTGCTAACGCTGTCTGAAAATACTATATTGTTATCTAATTTAATGGTAACAAAGTCGTTTTGAAACTGTGTGCCAATATCAATTCTAAGTTCCTTTTCGATGTTAAATTTTTTACATCCATTGACAACAAGTACTGGAATTAACGCAAAAAGAAAAATTAGCTTTTTTACAAAATTTGTTTTCATTGTTTTATAATTTTATGTGAAACGATGTCTGCGTTGTTGATTGAAATTATAACAAAATAAATACCTGAAGCATAAGAAGTCAGTGAATAATTAAGTGTGTGATTACCCTTATCTTTATTTCCATTAAAAATCGTACTTAATACTTGTCCATTGAAATTAACCACCTTGATGCTCATTTCATTTTTTGCTTCGACAAGTTTAAACGAAACGCTTATTTGGTTACTCGTTGGATTTGGATAAATGTCAATATCACCAACCTTTAATTTCCCATTCTCAGAATAATAATTTTTCACGTTGGTTTCAATAGAATTTTTTAACCTAAAACCGATTGAATCGGCATTAAGTCCATAATCGTTTTCTAGACCATCTGGAGTTCCGCAGGCTGGAACAATTTGTGCGACAAACTCACTTCCTGCTTCTGCATGAAACCCTGGCAATAAAACTATTTCATTCCCTGCATACATTGCTAAACTTTGTGATGGATTAATGACTACACTACCATTTGTTGTTATATTATTTGAGTTGTAAAGTGAACCTCCCATAGCTGCATTTGCTATAGACTGATTAACAATCAAAGTGCCATTCGTTGGTCGATGACTAATAACATTTTCAACGTTCTCATTTATTACTCTCGCATTATCGTTAGTCGAAGCGGTTCCTGTTACTCCAAATGGAATTGAAACATTTGGATTTGACCAATAAGGATTTCTCGGACAATCATTACAAGAATTCGTTGTACCCATAATTGTTCTCCAACTCCCATTTGTTGGGTCATTAACTGTATAACCATGCCCATAGGCGTATGGTGTATTGGTAGGGTCAGAACTTTCATTATGTCTGCATCCTATTAAGTGTCCAATTTCGTGAGCAAAAGTTATGTTTAAAAATGAATACCAATAGTCAACAAGACAAAAAGAATTTTGAGAAGATGATTTAATGGAGCGAGCTATTCCAGCGTAATCTAAAGATTCGGGTATATCACATATTAAAACACAAATATCAGCGGAGTATTCGCTTCTTAGGCTATGGACTTCGTCCATATGACCATCACCGTTGGTCGTAAATCGGGTTAAATCATTATCATGTGTCGCTGAACTTGTAGGACTTATGTTGGTTTCTATGTAATTAGTTAATTGCACATGAACAAGTTCGACTTCAGCATTGATTTGACTATTAATAAATGTTTGATTCATTTGGTCAACCGATATTTGAGCTAATCCTTGCATATTGGTTACGTTAGCACTGGCGTTTGGTGTGTACAAAACCAAAACTCTTATTTTGCAACTAAAATTCTCTAAAGATTTTTGAGTGGTCAAGTTATTTTCTGATTTCAAATTATTTGAAGGAATATTTTCTTCAATTTGCTGACCAACTATCCCACAATCTTTTTTGTTTAGTTCGAGTTGATTTATTTTTATCAAAATATATTCGTTCTCAAAGGTTTCAATTTTATATAACTCGTCTCCTTTAGTAAGAATACCTTGTATATCATCGTCAAAAACTGAAAGCATAATTGAGTTCTTAAAATCTGCACTACGTCCAAACCAAGAATAGTTTTTAATATTTCTTACCAATACTGTCCTAAACGTTTTCAAGCATCACAAATAGTAATGGTTTCATTGAC
>JBEBRN010000093.1:0-9839 GCA_040394775.1 Taishania pollutisoli | reverse complement strand
TTTATACTTAAGTATTGAACCGACTTTCTAAATAATTGTTTTACCGTCATCTTTTATCTTTGAGATATAGTGTTTATTGTTTTCGTATTACTTAATTGGGTGAAAATAGCAAATACGAAGGCTCAAATTTAATAGAAATGTTGAAACGTAATGTAAGTAAGAAATAAGAATGGTCTATTTTTCATTAAATACGTTTGATTATGTGTTGAGTGGATGTGCTTTTTTCTTCGTTAGTAGGAATAATAAGCTGGTAAGGAGAGATAGGAAGATAATCACCTGTAACCAACAATCATTTTTCGGTTGCTAAAACATGTAATTATTTCATTATTAACATTTTCTATGATTAATAAATCATCTTTAACCAGTTTCACTTCCGTTTGATTTAACGTTAGTTGTACTGCTTCAATGGCAAAGACAAAAATAAACGATTGCGTATAGTCACCTTTCAAATGAATCACTTTTATATCAATAGTATCTTCATCCATTTTAACCATCAGATTAAAATCATTTCCAGTTGAAAAAGAATGAATTATATCGGCTGAATTGAATTCAAAAATTTCATTGTTGGAATATGTTTCGTCACTACCGTTTCGCTGTATCTTTAAATCGTTATCAAGCATCACAAGATAGCGTTTGTAGCCATCAAATTGTGTAAAAATAGAAGGTTGTTTCTCGATTGTTGCGCTGCTTATTCGAAAAATAAAATTTTTCTGAGAATAGGACGATGTCTTTGGGTAAATAAAATATTCATAGGTTTTTCCACCGTCCCAAGTACTTGGTGAAATATCGTTTTTAGAGATAATGCTAAATTTCATTTAGGAGGTGTAATCATTCATATTTCTACTGACCTAATATCTTAGCATCTACAAACAATACAGAATGTATCGCAATTTCGTGATCTTGAGTTAAAACTTCATCTGTGACAGTATTCAAACGCAAGGAAAAATTATCTTTTTTAATGTATTCTTTGATATCCGTGTTCGCTACGGTTAGATTGAAAACGGAAACATCTTGAGGAATATCATCTCTCCACGCAATTTTTGTCTCAGGAAGTCCATCTGCTGAGATGTAAAGACTTATTGATTTCAAAAAACTAAAATCGGTATTGCTCGGAGAAGTGAGTGTTAATGCTAGAGTGGTTAACTTAATTTCTTCAATCAAATCTTTTCGAGTATCGTGAATTTCAAATGTAGAAGCTGAATTTGTCTCCATCTCTGGTGTTAAGATGTTGAAAGGTAGGTTAATACTACTTGACGCTGGAATCACGGCCGTTTGATTAAAATCCATATTAAACTGCGTCAATTTATCGATCTTTTTACATCCTAAAAAGGAAACAACAATACATAATCCTAAAATATATTTCATGTTTTTTTTTTATAAGTTATTCATTTTTCACCATTATTCGTGTCGTAATTATTTCATTTTTACTCGACACTATTGTTATGTAATATTCTCCTGCTTCTAATTCTGAAGAAAGTGAAATCGTTTGTTTGTCTGTTTCGATTTTCTGAACTATTTTCCCATTCAAATCTGTTAGTACAATCGTCTTACGTCCTTCCGTAGGAATAGTTAGAGAATTCGTTGTTGGATTCGGGAAAATAAGCGAATTACTCAACAGTAGATTTTCTTCAATACTAATAGTTGAACTCTTTTTAACCACTTTTACATTCAATGATTTTGATGATCCAATTTCAAGGTGAACGAGATACATTCCATCTGATAAGCTATCGCCGATTAAGTTGATATTGTAGTGTCCACTTGGTAAAACGGTCGATTGAAAATAAGTTTCTACTACTTGTGCAGACATAGTGAGAACCTGCAATGTAATAGTGTCCGTTTGAACAATTTCAAAATGAATAACTGTCGAACTACTAAATGGATTGGGCGAAACACTTAAACTATCTGTCGTTTGAGAAAATGTCGTTCCAAAACAAAAGAGTAGGAGTGGAAGAATACTATTTTTTATGTATTTCATTTTTTTCACTATGCATTCTTCTCAATATATCCCTTTAAAGTTCCGTTGGCTTTCATTTTAATGTATTTCTCCACATTCTTATCCTTCGACATAAATGCTTTATTGGTAGTGTAGAAATCAATGACAGCTTCTATTCCAGCTGTTGTCCCTGCAACCTTATTATCATAATCTTTTGATTCCAGTGCATATTTTGTCCATCCTCCCATAAATATCATCAATAAGTCTGGATTGGGCTTAATGAAAGTGACAATCTCAGTTTTGATTTCAAGACTCACATTCGGACTACCTGCCAACCATTTTAATAAGAAGGTGTTGACATTTTTTCGTTTATTGGCTTGCTTATTTATAGGTGTATCCATAATCCAATTTATCCCATCAAGAACATCTTGTTCATAGGTTGCGTAGTCTTCCGCTTTATCTAGGACATAGTTTTCAGGAACTTGAAATTCTTGAGAATAGACTCCTAATGAAATAGTTATCAGCAGAAGTGATATAATAATTGTTTTCATATTTTTAAATTTAGTATTTTACTGTTAGTTAGTTATTAAATAATGAGTTAAGACGTATCGATACTTGTCCGTCATTTATTGTTCTCTAAAAGTAGAAAAAAAAGTTAATAAGTGGATAAAATGGAGTAAAAGAATGACCAGATATTACTAATTGTTTTTGTTTGAGATAAAAGTGATTGATAGAATGTGTTGTTATTATTCATTATTTTCTTTTGTATGATTTTACTACAAAATAAATTAGAGGAATATAAATAAGTCCTAATGTTAATGGTAGAAACCATGCACCAAGTCTGTTTGTTTGTCCCTTTCCAATTCGAATGGTTTCATACGTTATTATACCAAAAACAGTCACAATGATAAGTTTCAACATCCGAATCATTCGTGTTGCATTCGTGTATTGTCGAACTGCATTGTCTTCCGTAATGGTGATTGGATAGTTGAAGACGTGAGGGAACTTACTCAGTATCGACAGTCCTATGAACAAAATTGTTGAAATGAGCGGTAAGGTTATAATGGTTACTTTTTCGCTAAAACCATCTACTTCTCCCATGCTATTATAATGAATTGGAATTGTTGAGGGCAATTCTGAGTAACTTAAAATAGTCCAAATCCAAATGGACATAGTGAGGCCCCAGCCAATAATCTCTAAGGCTTTATCAGTTGTAGTTAATGTTAATTTTATATTAGGTCTTTCTCCCATTCTAATTCTATTTTCAGCTTATTATTTGAAGTTAAAGTTAAGTCCTACTGTAAGGAACATCTTATCTTGTCTAAAATGAATATTAGACATATTTAAACTGTATCCTAATTGAATTTGCAGCTTAAACTTCTCCAGACCACCTCGTATAGTCAAAGCAGGTTCTAACAAGAAATTTGATGAATTTTTCTTTAAATAGTCTGCTTGTAGTTTATCTTCAAAAGTTAAATCACCTTTTATCTTGCTATAAGATAAGTGAACAATTCTAGAAGATACAGCAGCGGTGAAATATTTGGATTTAAAACCAAAGCTTGGTTGAACTCCAGCTCTTAAAATAGTAGCAGAGATTTTTCCACTTGTTTGTGGATAGTCATTTACAGTAGATGGAAGGTGATTTTCAAAGCCACCCAAACCAATAATTCCATAGGTTTCAAATACCCAATGTTCTTGAATTGGCATGAAGTAACCCGCTCCCAATTCAACGAATTTACCTGACCCACCATTTCCATTGTCAAGATTAGATGGAATAAATAATCCACCATTCGCCATAATAGCTACGTTTTCAGTAATTGCATACGCACCTTGAAATTCAACTTGGTTAACATTACCCGAAACTGTTAGGTCTGTTTCTCCTTTTTCCGTAAGTAATGGCACATTTTGAGTATTCGGTGTATAAAACTTTGGACTACATGAAGCAAGCCCCAATCCTACGACTATTAAAGTCAATTTTCTTAAATTTTTCATGAGTAATTGTTTTTGGTATAATGAATACTAACTTGATAATGTTAGGTGAATCTACTTCTTACATCTCACTTTTACAAAGAAATATGTTAATCATGTAAAATTTAATTCATATAGTATAAGTTAGTTACTGAACGCTACTAGAACATAATTTCAATCTACTAAAGGCTATCGATTTTGAAGATTATTTTAAATAATAATGTTACATTTGTCATAAGTGAATGGGTATTTTTCTCAACTTCTAAGTTAATGAGGGTGTTGAGATTAGCACTCTTTTTTCATTAGGATACTAAATACATTAAACCCAAAATATTTCCGAGTTGAAGTTTCAATTTGAGATTATAATTAATTAAATTAAAATGTCTATATCTCTGATAGTAAACGTAATAGCTATTTTCAACGTCTTTATTATATTCACACTACTTTTTTTTAGGAGAGAGAATGTGTTACCCAACAAAATTCTAGCGATTGCTTTTCTGATTCCAGGACTTTACTTTATTAATACCATTTTTATCTTGGTTGGTCTTGAAAAATATGTTCCGTATTCTTTATTTTTTGTCCAGACAATAGCATTGTTTTTCCCAATAATGCTCTATTCCTATTTTAATCTATTGACTGGGAAAGGTTTTCAAAGAAATAAAGTACTATATACAGGGTCAACTTTATTGCTTATTTACATATTGGCATTGGCAGTACGATTTATCTTACTTTCAGACGCAGATCAAACTGCCTATATTCAAAACTTGTCGAGTGATGAGAATTATCCAATAGATCTCATGCTTTATACGGTAATGTTTTACTCATGGCAATTGGTTTATTTTACAGTTATAACGAGGAAAATTGTACGCTATAGAAAACAATTAGATGAACACCTTTCCAATCGAGAGCAATCTCAGTATATATATATAGTTCGATTTATTGTTATTCTATGGGTATTCAATGCCGTTTTAGTTGGATTCTACCTTTTTCTTCCATTGTTTTTAGTGGACTATATTTTCCTTCCTATCGTTGTCAACTGTTTATACTTTTTTGTTTTATACTTTAGCTTTCATCACAATGCACTGTTTACGTCCATCACTTTTGAAAAACTAAACATTGTAAATGAGGAATTAGGTGAAGATGATACATTTTTAAATCACGAGAAAAATGGTTTTGTACCCACAGATAAACATTTAGAAGTGTATAACACTTTAGAAAAATTAATTAAAGAAGACGCCATTTATAGCGATCCTGATTTATCGATAAGAGCCATTTCCAGTAAAATAGGAGCACCTGAATACATCGTTTCTCAAGCCATAAATCACTATGGACAAAAATCATTTTTTGATCTCATTAATGAAAGTCGTATCAATGACGTCAAAAATAGACTACTCGAAATGACACCCACTGAAACTATTGAAGGAATAGGGTATGAGGTGGGATTTAACAGTCGGTCGTCTTTTTATAGAGCCTTTAGAAAACACGTAGGTGTAACACCCAAACAGTTTATAGAAAGTTCGATAAAACACCTAGAAGAATACTAATAAATCCATTTTTAGTGGTGAAATGATTCTCTTTTATACTGTTGATAGATCTGTTTTTGTTATAAATTGATCTCTTCTCACTTTTTTTATACAATTGATTTCATTTTATACTTTTTTTGTTTTAATTCATTGATTTATAGCGTCTTTGTATAGTCGAAGTCAACTTAATATTCGTCATAAATCACCTATGTAAACTCTGTATTACATCCGACTTTGCAAGTTGAGACATTCTTTTGAATATAATTGTTGACTTTTGTGTTACCAAAAAAATAGTGAACATAGTAATTCTTGTTGAATGGTTTTTTTCATAAAATAAGTGCTAAAAATATACCACCGCTGAACCACTGAAAAGAATAGTTAATCTTATTAATTGGAATAGTATGTTCCATAAATAAGCATTAATAATATTACAAAACTGCCCCTTATAGTGGAATAACTAAAGGGGCAGTTTTAATTTACTATTATTCTTTTTCTTCAATTCTCTCATATATAGAAAAATATTCTAATTTTAATCGTCAACCAACCTTTCCCTGAAAAACTGTATCTATCTTTGTCAAAAAAACAATCATGTCCAAACGTATCTCCGAATTAGGAATTAATCCACTACTTCAAAAAGCTTTAAACGATTTAGAAATAACAGTAGCAACTGCTATTCAGGAACAAGTTATTCCGATTATTCTAAATCAAACCGAAGATGTAGTAGCGCTTGCTAAAACGGGAACAGGAAAAACCGCTGCTTTCGGATTACCATTATTGCAATTGGTTGATATTCAAAATAAGAGCGTTCAGACAGTGATTTTAGCACCTACACGAGAGTTAGGACAACAGATTTACACCAATTTAATTTCCTATTCCAAATACCTTCCAGAAGTGTCCATTGTATTGTTGACAGGAGGAAGTTCGATTAAATCACAAGTAGAAGAATTGAAATCGACAGCTCAGGTGGTGGTAGCGACTCCTGGACGTTTTCTAGATCTATTGGAGAAAAGCGCATTGGATATTTCAGCTTTGAAATATTTAGTCTTAGACGAAGCAGACGAGATGTTTCAAGCGCTAAAAGACGATTTGATGCCGATATTGAAAGCAATGCCTAAGAATAGACGTACATTCTTATTTAGTGCTACCATGCCGGGAGAACTGAAAGACATCGTTCATAATTACATGGCGAAAAAGGTAATTTCTGTTCAAACAGAAATGGAAACGGTAGGTCACGAAGGTATTGATCATCACTATATGGTGGTTGAACCGATTGAGAAATTGGATGTGTTGTTACACTTTTTAAGTACGCAAGAAGGCGAGCGCGGAATTATTTTCTGTAAAACCAAGGCAGCAGTGAATAAATTGGCGAAGAATTTAGCCATTCGTAAAATTTCATCGGGAGCATTACACGGCAGTTTGACACAAGGAATTCGCGATCGTATTATGGGCCAATTTCGGGAAGGGCACATTTCGATTCTTGTCGCAACTGACTTAGTGGCTAGAGGAATTGATGTCAAAGAGTTAGCTTTTGTCGTGAATTACCATTTACCCGATACGCATGAAGCCTATGTTCATAGAAGTGGAAGAACGGGTAGAGCAGGAGCGAAGGGACTTTCGATGACCATTCTTCAAGCGGAAGAAGTGCACGAAATAGCTGGTTTTGAACAAGAACTCGGTATCCACTTTAAACCAGTAAACAAAGCAAATGCTGCCGCTATTGAAGAAAATAACACCTTAGTTTGGGCGAAGAAAGTTTTCAAAACTAAACCGAATCGTCAAATTCCAGAAGAATTGAAACAGCAGGTGAAAACTGTATTTCATCACTTAACGAAAGAGGAATTGATTGAAAAAGTCTTAGCTAACTATTGGACAGAGCATAATCATTGATCGACTTTCTCAACGACAGTTCCGTTTTCTAAAATGATATATTCTTTAGCTCCTAAATAGCCTATTGCCAGCTTACCGTCGTTGGTTCCTAAAAATTCAATCAATTCAAAACCTTGAGGAGTTAAATAGCTTCCATCACTTTTTAAGATGTAATTTAATTTATTTTTGACAACAATGAGGTATTCATCCTCCTGCCAACTCGGATCGTAATCATCTAATTCAGGTTTGTGTAACCATTCCCCATTTTCCTTTAGAATTCCTATTTTTCCCCCTAAGTGAACTCTATAAAAAATTTCTTTATGCTTCTCCGATTGTAAGTCATAATCGAAATTAAATAAACAATTTTTATAGTTTAAATCAAGTTTAATTAGCCTTATAGCGATCTCATTATATTCTGATGAAACTAAATATAGATTTGTCTTTGTATAACATTTGATTACATCGCTTTCATAAGAATACGCTATTTTATCTATGTAACTTTCAAATAATAATTCATTCGTCTGAGGATCAAATAAATTATATTTCCCCTCATCTTTTAAAATAAGCAATGTTTTTTCAGAAGGGGCAAATAGGATAATTTTTATTTCATCAATGTTTGGCTCTATGATATATTTCCCAGATGTTAAAGAGAAAATTCCGTCACCTGCCCCTGTTTTTATAATAACAGATTGTATATCAGTGCTATAATACATGTCTTCATTATAGATGACAGATAGCACATTCTCTAAAATGATTTTTTGTTCGGGGATATTTACCAATACACCGGTATTTCCAGTTAGAAAAACGATGTGATTATCATCTACGTCATATAATCCATCGTTAAATCCAGTAATCTTTTGATTGGGAAAAATTCTTTCTCCTTGTTCTGTATATAAAAGATATTCATCCCCTTTTTTAAATTTGATATATCGCCAATCATCATACGCGTTATCGTGAATAAAGGGAATAATTATTTCTGCATCATTATCGATTAGCCCGTATTTGCCTAGAAGGTTTTGAGCAAAAATATGTGACTCAACAGATTCCAGAGATTTATATGTTTCAGTACCAATTTGCTTCATAGATTCGTCCACTAATTGATAGGTGTTTTTCAATTTAAAACCATAGAAATAAGTATGTTTCCTTTCATCTTTTGAAACAATTTTAAAATCTCTTACCTTTTCAATTTTAAGAGCACCGTTTTCTGAGTTAATAATTAAAGCTTCTGTCTTTGAAGACATAAACTGAATTTTAGAATCTGATGGACTTACAATTTGATAGTTGGCAGGAACAACTATTTTCTCATCTACATTTATCAATCCTGTATTCCTTTCATTTTGTATAAAAAAGTACACTGACTGATCGTTGAAATTAATCCCATTTGAAATGTAAAAACCTTTAGGAGCATCAATAACTTGACGTGTATCAATATTCAAAAGGCGTTGTTTTTTATTGATATAACAACTAATCCAATTTTTTAGATTCGAAAAGTAATACCTTTCAACATCTTCAAATCCCTTAAAAAAGTGACCATTTTGATCTAAAAAACCACGAGATTCAGCCCATGACATACTATTTGGTTTCTTATATTTATAATGAATAATATCATTTTCAAAATAGATATCATCACAAATAGTATCTAAGAGTTGTTGACCTTTTAAATCAAATAACCCCGATTTTGAAGTAGTTGCAATGACTAAATGATGCGTGTTTGTATTTAAGAAACGCATATTGGTGTACACAAAAGGCATGATATCTTTCTGGTTCAAATTGAGTAATCCAAATTGATCATCTTTTTGCACCATAAATGTATTGGATTGATACATAATTTGTTGATACGATTCTGACTTTTGCTTTTTGGAAGCATCTAGAATGAAATGGTCATTTCCTTTAGCTGCAATAAATAGATTAGGATTTCCATCGACTGTAATTATTTCGTCAAATGCGGCATCAATCAAGGGATTTTTGGTGTTTTGATCGACTAAATACCATTTATCGTCAATTTTGTAGGGTACTTGTGAAAACGCATTATTTGCAAAAGGAAGAACTAATAATATAATGTATAGTACTCTGAAATTCATGGTTATATCTAAGTTGTTTTGATACAAAGATAAACTCTATTTGTCCATCTCACATACGGCATTTGACGGTATTTTGAAGTCAGGTATTTCAATAGGAGAGAAGGAAGTAGGAATATGTAACGTGTTTGTGCATAACGGTCAAGTATAAGCGTAGTGCGGGTTTTCGAAGACAATATTTTCATTTTATCCAAAATTTCATTACGTGACAAATTGTTCAATTTAGTACTAAAACCCGCATTGCGTATAGGTTTTGTGTGTGCCCAGCATGGGCATCTTTACCTTACGAAAGTAAGGAATTAATCTAAAGGGTGCAAGTCCCTTATGGGCAGGTGTAACGACTTGAACCATTAGTAAGCTGCAAGGTTGCTAACCGTGAGGTTTGGACTGAAGGAAGCAGGACTACAAAGCTCGGTACTGACGAACAGGAACGGGATAAGAGGCATTGTTGTATGGATGAGTAAGCACATT
>JBEBRN010000092.1:0-9958 GCA_040394775.1 Taishania pollutisoli | reverse complement strand
ATAACAATGATGGAAAAGAATTTGAAAAAGGGACATACAAAGTGAAAATATATTGCGATGGTCAATTAATTGGATCTGATAGTTTTAGCTTGAAATAATAGCAATACACTAAAATAACTTAAAAAGGTACTCTTCTGAGTGCCTTTTTAGTTTATACGATTTTTATATTTAAAGAATTGACTTCCAGTACCGCTATTCCTCAAAAGAATGTTATCAATTAAGTGACTCATTAATTAAAGGTTATCTTTGTTTATAGTGATGATTTATTAAAAAAGTTAATTATGTGGTTGAAACTGAAATTTATACTTCTATTTATTTTATTAATCTTTTCTACTATATCCTGTTCTACTAAAATGGATGAGGAACAATTCCACGAAAAATTAATAGATCTACATTCTTTTTATCATCATTACTTTGAAAACTTTGCTTCAAAGTCATCAACTGCCGAAGAATTAACGAAATGGAATAACGATTTTATTCTTCGTAAAAAAAATGACATAAAGACATTGAAACAGATGAAAGAGACTGAATTAGATGATGAATTATGCCTTATATATGAGGATATAATTAGCAAAATAGAAATAAATAACGAACACTTATATAAAGAGATTATAACCATCAAGAGCAAAGAAGTATTCGATTTAGAAGATACATCAAAGTTAAATCGTTTTTATAGAGATACAAAAAAATATTACAAAGGTAAAGAAGAACTTTTCCTAGAGCTATATTATAAGTTTATAAGACGTAACGAAATAGAATCCAATCATACTATTCACCAATTGAAAGAACAATCAATCTAAGTTTTCATCTCTTTTAAGAGGTAAGTATATGGAGAAAGTTGTTCCAACATCTTTTTCACTTTTAATACGTACTATACCTTTATGTTGCTCTATAATTGTTTTAACATAATAAAGACCTAATCCAAATCCCTTTACATCATGAACATTCCCAGTTGGTACGCGATAAAACTTATCAAAAATATATTTCATATTCTCTTTCGAAATCCCCACGCCATTATCTGAAATATCAATAATCAAATACTTCTTATCATTTCTAGTCTTAATCGTTAAAGACAAGTTTCTATCTTCATTTTTATATTTTAATGCGTTGTCTAACAAATTATAAATAACATTTTTAACGTGAACAATGTCTGCATAGATACAGTGACGATTAGCCTCCAATTTTAGCGTCAAATTACCTTCAAGTTCTTCTAAATTAAAATCAAATGTTTCCTTAGCTTCCATAATAAAATCATGCACATCAAAAAATGTCTTTTTTAATGGTGTTGAATTTTTATTCATCTTTGCAATATTCAAAACACGTTCTACCTGTCCTTCTAACCGTTTATTCTCACGAAAGATAATACTCGCATACTTTTTAAGTCGCTCGGGATCTTTTGAAAAATCGTCGTTCATCAGTGTATTGCTAGAAAGTCCAATTGTTGCAATCGGTGTTTTTAATTCATGCGTCATATTATTAATGAAGTCCGTCTTTATATCTGATAATTTCTTCTGTCTAACAATGATAACAACAGAATACGTCAGATAAAATAAAATTAAGACACTCACTAAAATAAGGAACACCCAAGGAGAGCCTATATCTTCCGTCTTATTGATTTTATGTTTGATAAATGTTGGAAAATAGACGGAGAAATAATGACTTTTACCTTCCCTTTGAATAGTCGGATAATCAAGCATGATATTGGTATTCTCATAAAGAGAATCGAGAGTAAACTTGAATAAGTAGCTATACTTTACAGAATCTTTAAAACAATTATAAAGGGAATACTGAAAATCATTCGTGATTTGTATTTTATAGAATTCTCTTTTTAGTGTATTCTCTAAATATATAGGATCTACATCTCCCTGATATTCAACATAGAACAAATTAGGATGAACTTGACGAATAGCACCATAGCGATCAGAGCTATCATTAGTAGCCAAAGAGATTTCGGTCAAAACATTACCCAATGAAAAGTGAACTTTCTGAATAAAACGTACTGTGCTTAAAGAGTCCTCTCTTTGATGCAGTAGTACTTCTGTTTTCTGTACATCAATGGTTTTCTTAATCCATATATATTGAATTAGTAAAACACATACTAAGCAAATAAAACCTAAAAAGACAGCAATAAAAATTGATCTTCGCTTCATTTCGTTTTACGGATTACATTTAGTTCAATCCAAGTGAATAAAGGTAAACAAAAAAAGGACATTCAAAAATGTCCTTTTAATATTATTTTAACTTTTAATTATTTTTTTGCTGGAACTTCTTCAATATGAATCTTTCTAGAGAAGTCAATCAAAATTGGTGTAGCTACACACAATGAAGAATACGTACCAATTATAACACCTATTAATAAGGCGAATAAGAATCCTTTAATTGCAGCTCCTCCAAAGATAAACATAATCAAACATACAAAGAACAAGGATAATGATGTACTAATTGTTCTACTCAAAGTAGTGTTTAGTGATTTATTAATGATGTCTTTGTGATTAGCATCTGCGGAAACGCCTTTTATATTTTCCCTGACCCTGTCAAACACGATGACGGTATCGTTCATCGAGTAACCGATTACAGTTAATATCGCGGCGACAAATGCCTGATTTACATCCATATTAAATGGTAAAATACCGTGGAATATCGAGAATATGGATAATGTAAAGATAACGTCATGGGCAAGTCCTAAAATAGAAGCAAGAGAATATTGCCATTGTCCAAATCGCGCAAAAATATACACGAATATCAGCAACATCGCAATGGTAATCGCAATTTTAGAGGAACTCAACATCTCTTGAGACATAGAGTTGGAAATCGTCCTCGTCTCCTCTATTTTATAATTCCCCATGGATGCTTTTCCTAATTCCAATGCATCTTTAATTTTACTTTCCACTTCACTAGAAGCGCCATCATCAACTAATTTGTAGTTCGTTAAAATTTCAACATTATAATTATTTGATTTTGTCTTTACTTCTATAGATGCTGGATTACCTTTTTCATCTAACAATACTGTTTCTAAATTCTTACGTAGAACATCTACGTTAGCTTCTTTTTCCAATTTGACAGAGATAGTACGACCACCAGTAAACTCAACTGATTTACTTAATCCTCTTTGGTATAAAGAAACAGCACCAATAATAGTTACTACAATTGAAATTGTGTAAAAAATCTTTCTGTTACGTACCCAATCGAAGTTGAAGTTTTGGAACCAATGCTCAGAAATTCTTGTATGAAAAGATACTTTCTTACCTTTTTCTAGTGCATTAAATGTCAATAACTTAGTGATGACAATAGCAGAGAAAACAGATGTAAATACACCGATAATTAACGTTGTTGCAAAAGAGTTGATTTCACCTGTTCCAAACGTTTTCAATACAACTGCAGTTAATAAGTGCGTCATATTCGCGTCGATAATTGCAGGCATCGCTTTTCTAAAACCAATTGGTGCAGCTGCTTCGGCTGATAGCCCTCGCCGTTCCTCCTCTCGTATCCTTTCAAATATCAAGATATTGGCATCAATCGCTGTACCTAATGTTAAGACAATACCAGCGATACCGGCTAATGTTAATACCGCACCAAACGAAGCTAATGTTCCAATTAATAAAACAACGTTTGCGACTAATGCAATATTTGCATAAATTCCTCCTTTTCCGTAGATAAGGAACATGTAAGCAAAGATAAAGATGAAAGAAACACCAAAAGAAACTAATCCAGCTCTAGAGTTCTCAGCACCGATAGTCGGACCTACTTTTGATTGGTTTTTAATGACACTTGGTGCAGGAAGTGAACCTCCATTTAATAATCCACTTAAGCTTTCTGCTTCTTCAATAGAGAAGTTTCCTGATATTTCTGTGTTTCCACCTGAGATAATAGAATTAACTCTTGGAGCAGAATACACAACGTTATCCATTGTAATAGCAACTGGTCGTCCAATGTTTTCACGTGTCATTTCAGCCCATTTCTCAGAACCTTCATTCGTCATTTCAACGTTGACAGTGATTTCATTCGTTTGCTGGTTTCTTTGGAAATATGCTTTTTTAACATGGTTCCCTCCTACTTTTGCTTTTCTAGAGTCTGGAATTCGAACTGCATATAGTTGATAGGATAGTTTATTATTTGTGTATTTAGTTGATTCTGGCTTATCAGACCACATAAAGACTAAGTCTTGAGGAAATACTCTCATAACATCTTGACGTTCAAGTATCTTATTAACCGCTTCCTTATTGACTGCCTCAACGTTTCCAATAATACTAAAACCTCCTGCAAATAAATACTCTGATAATCCTTTTTCAGATGCTTTGGTAAGAACTGCTGAAGAATCTACAACGATAGAATCATTGATTTCTTTATAGGTTAACTCATTTGTTAATGAAAAACGGTTAGCTTCAGGCAACATTGCTTGAATATCTTCCAACGTATACATTTCATACAATTGAAGGTTCGCTGTAGATTTCAATCTATTGACAACTGTCGCCTCATCTTGTACACCTGGTAACTCAATATAAATTCTATTAGTAGCTTCGTCTTTCTGAATATTAGGTTGAGATACACCAAATTGGTTAATACGACGTTCCATGATTTGCTCAATTCCACTCATGGATTTTTTAATCGTATTCTTTAGAACGATGATAACCTCTTCATTAGTAGATTTTCTATCTAATCCATCAAGGTCTTCAATATTTAATTCTTTTACAATTAAAGCATCGTCTCCGTTTGACTTTTTGAAGTTACTAACAAAAGAAGTTAAAAAATCTACTCCTTTATTTTGGTAATCTGCTAAAGCAGCTTCATACGGCTTCTTAAACTTTAAATCTCTTGGATTACGAGCGTAGCTGTAAACTAACTCTGGAATAGAAACTTCCAACGTGACACTCATACCTCCTACTAAGTCCAAACCAAAAGCCAATGATTTGTTTTTCACATCTTGGAAGCTCGATCCAATAATTGGATACACTTTTTGAGTCGCTTTTTTAGATAGAATCTCATTGACAATAGCAGACTTAGCAATTTCAAATGATTCTGGCTCATTAAAATTAACCTCTGAACCATTAGGCAACGTAGCTATATTGTCATTTTGCTTCGCCTCTTCCATTAAGGCTAAAGTCTTCCTTTGTGCCTCTTTATCCGCTTTTCCTTCGACTTTAAAAGTGACAAAAGTGAATGATAATTGGTATACACTAACGGCAATAAGTAAAGCTGTTAAAAACCAGAAAAAACCTTTATTTCGCATTTGTTATTAGTAATTTAATTAAATTAAAGCTTGCAAATATAGAATATAGATTGATTAAATTCAATGATTTTTTAAAATTTATTAAGGATTGTACTTTATTACGATAAGAATAGTTGATTTTTCTATTCAATACCCGTCGAAATAATTGTATAATACCATTCCGTTCCCTTGAAAGGAACAGATATTCCGAACTGGTAGTACAACTCCTTAGAAACCTTATAAATCATGCCAATTCCTTTTGCATACACTTCCTGCTCCAACCTATCGTCTATCAATGTTTTATACTTGTATAACTCAACTGTTGCTGTTGAGTCAAAATTAAAAGTTGAAATTGAGTATGGTTTATTGAAAACCTCATAACTTGCCTCTTGCCCTCCTAAATTATTGAACATATTGACATCCCAAAATTGATTCTTCTTTACTGGAAAAACTAATTTCACCTTACGCTGATTTTCTTCCACTAATTGAGCTTTATTATCAGCAATAAGTGATACCCATTTATTTATAAAATGATAATCCCCGCTAATTGAGTCCTTTTTGTAACGCAAGAATTCATAAGCAGTTCTACCTTCATTATCAATATATTCATCACCAATTAAAATCTTAAGATAAAAATTTAATGTGTCGTGTTTGTTTAACAACGAATCATGGTCGATATAGGTGACTTTGTATTCCACAAATCGTCCTTGAGTCAATCCGTAATAGTCATAACCAAAATCAACACTTTTATAATTGTTTTTCTTACAGGATAAAACTGTTGAGAATAAAATAAATAGGATGATCGTCTTTAAAAAAAGGTGCATATTATCGCGCTCGTTATTATTTCTTAGCTGGTAAGTTTGTTTTCACCTTAGTAGCAATACATTTGTCTTGCCACTTTTTGAAGTCCTCAAAGCTCACACTTTTACCATATATAAAATAAGCATACACTCTTTTTCCTTCCACAAATGAAGTAGCAATACCATGCCGTAAGCTTTTAAAATAATTAGATTCTGATTCTAATTCTCCACTTAAAGTATACAATTTATAACTACCATTTAATTTATCGTTGGTGTACGTGGACTCTCGCTTCAAAACACCATTTATATAGTATTCCTTCTCTACGCCTTCTTTCTTCCCATTTTTATAGGGTGTTTCTTGAACAACTTTCAAAGGTGCGCCCTTCTTTACATTGTTTACAAAATAAGAATAAACGGTACCGTCCAATAAATCATTTTTATACGTTTCTCTTTTACTAATCAATCCTGTATTACTAAAATAGGTCCAAACGCTATCTTTTTTCATATTCTGGAAAATACCAAAACATTTAACCGTTTTATTGTCATGATAAAAATAAACTGCTGAGCGTCCTGTTTTAGGATTGTGATCAGCAACCATGCTAACACCTCCATCGGGTGCATAGTAATAAAAGAGCCCTGTAGGTTTATCATCAATAAACTTTCCTTTAAATTCTGGCGTCTTTCCATTCGGGTAATACTTAACCCAATCGCCTTGTTTTCTACCCTTACTATCCACTTCATTCTTCTGGCTAAGCAAAGGAGTTAAACTAAAAAATAAAATACTGATTAAAAGAATAATTCTCATCTTTCCGCCATCATTATTGCAAAATCCCATAAACTATCAATTTCATAATCTGCTTGCTCCGTTACTAGTTCGTCCGAAACAACCAATATTGTTTTCATTCCTAAATTCTTGCCAAAAAGTATATCCGAGTTCGTATCACCAATCATAATCGACTTCGAAAAGTCGATTTCAGGAAATTCTTTTTGTGCTTGTAATGCCATGAATGGTTTTGGCTTACGTGTATTATTTTCATCACTTGCTAATTCACAGGCACTATAAACACCATCAATAAAGCCTCCATATTCGCCTATCTGGTCTTGCATATAGTCATGGATATCATCTAATTTCTCTTTAGTCATCTCTCCTTTCGCTACACCTTGTTGATTCGTACAAACAATGACACGGCAAAAAAGACGACATATACCAGATATAGCTCCCTTCACATTCGATAGAAAAACGAAATCATCTTTTTTGGTTACATAACCTCCTGGAATTCGTGCATTAATAACACCATCCCTATCGAGAAAGAGTGTCCACGTTTTATCTATTTCTGAAAAATTAATCACAGCTCTTTTTCTATTAAGTAAATATTTCGTGTAGAAGAATTTCTACCCATCAGTTCAGCAATAAATCCTGTTAGAAAGAATTGAACGCCCATTAACATAGCAACTAAACAAATATAAAATTCCGTTCTGTTGGCTATTAAACGAGCAGATGTATCAAAAAACATTTTATCGATTACCATGTAAAAGATAATTCCAAATCCAATGACAAACATGATCATTCCTAGAACTCCAAAAAAGTGCATTGGCTTTTTACCAAATTTCCCCATAAACGCAACGGTCATCAAATCTAGAGGTCCGTTAATAAAGCGATTTAGCCCAAATTTTGTCGTTCCATATTTCCGTGCTTGATGTACAACTACCTTTTCTCCAATTCTATTAAAACCTGCATATTTAGCTAATGGTGGAATATAGCGATGCATGTCACCATAAATTTCAATACTTTTTACGACTACATTTTTATACGCTTTTAAACCACAATTAAAGTCGTGTAAATAAATACCCGTCATTTTACGTGCTGCCCAATTGTATAATTTTGTTGGAATTGTCTTTGTTATGGGGTCGTATCGCTTTTGCTTCCATCCTGAAACGACGTCTAGATCATCTTCTTTAATCATTCTGAATAACTCAGGAATTTCATCTGGCGAGTCTTGTAAGTCTGCATCCATCGTAATGACAACCTCTCCTCCTGCTAATTCAAATCCTTTTTGAAGCGCTGCCGACTTACCATAATTTCGCTGAAACTTAATTCCTTTCACATTGTCATCGAGCGATTTTAATTTCTCAACGATGGACCATGATTTATCCTTACTTCCATCATCCACGAAAATAATTTCATACGAAAAGTGATTTTCATTCATGACACGAACAATCCATTCGTGTAATTCAGGAAGTGATTCCTCTTCATTATATAAAGGAATGACAATTGTTATTTGTTTAGCGTACGACAAGCTTTTTTAGTTTAATTAAACAAATATACTATTTGGAACGTTAATGGAATAGGTTAAAATGAAAAATTATTTCACTTTTGGCGGTCTCTTGAAATTAAACTTTTAATATCATCTCCGGATGGTTCTTCAAAAATATCCAAATCGAAATATTTCACTGCAGCAATCAAATGATCAAAAATATCACTTACAGTAGCTTCATACTGAAGCCATTTAACAGAATTTGTGAAAAAATAAAATTCAAAAGGCAATCCACTTGTCGTTGGCGCTAATTGTCGCACCATTTTGATTTTATCCTTGTGAACACCTGGATGTTTTTCTATATACCATGTAGAATATTGTCTAAAAAGTCCCGCATTCGTGATATTTCTTCCATTTAAAAGTAAGGTGCGATCGGCATTGATTGCCTCGTTGTGTAAATCGATTTCTTTTTTCTTTTGAGAAATGTACTTGCTTATCCCTTGAATTTTCATGAATTTTTCTAACTCATGGTCTTCGATATATCGAATCGACGCTTGTTTGATAATGATGGATCTTTTACATCTTCGTCCTTCAAACTCTACCATTCCACGCCAGTTTTTAAAGGAATCAGAAATCAAAGTATGCGTTGGAACAGTGGTGATGGTTTTATCCCAATTTTGAACTTTCACCGTTGTCAAATTAATATCAATAACATCTCCGTCTGCACCATATTTTGGCATCTCAATCCAATCGCCAATGCGTACCATATCGTTAATTGTTACCTGAATACTAGCGACAAACCCCATTATGGTATCTTTAAACATCAGTAATAAAACAGCTGATGCTGCACCCATTATACTGAAAAACGCTACAGGATCCTTGCCAGTTAACTGAGAAAAAATAGCTATCGCCCCCAATAAATACAAAATTATTTTAATGACCTGTAAATAACTTTCAATAGGTCTATATTTAAACGTTTCGTTGGTTCGTAATCGGTCACCAAACGCATTCGAAATAGACATTAGAATATTGATAATCATAAAAACAATATAGATGTCTAAAATGACGCCAGTCGGATGGATAAGTCGTGGAAAATTTTCAAAAATTATAGGAATTGAAAGATTAATTAATGAAACAGGTGCAATGAGAGCTAGATAATATGCGAATTTATTATCCTTTAAATGAGTGGTTAAGGGTCGACTTCCTCTTGCTACCCATGTTAGAATTTGTCGGATGATGCGTCGAGTCAAAAAATGAATTATTACGACAAAAAAACTGATGACTAAGAGTAGAATAATAAGATTAATATAAATCGTTATCTTCTCGTTTACGCCCCAATGAATCAATAAGTCGTAGGTGTATTTGTTAATAAAATCAGTTGTTTGTTTGACAAAGTATTCTAAATCCCCCATAAATAAACATTTTGGGTGAAGATACTAAAACCAAAAGAAACTTATGATGATTAGATGAGAACTTAACAACAAATTATCGCATTAAATCACTTGAAAAGAGTAAAAAAAGTGTTTCTTAAATTAATTAAAATTAGGAGTTAATGATGCTTGTCATTCATATTAATAGATAGTGATAACATATCTATTAGTGTGTTAATTACTCATAAACTATCCTGAAAAAAAATGAATAATTATCTAAAGTTTCGGAGATAAATTTAAACACTCTCTTGATGGTTTGAGGAGTAT
>JBEBRN010000091.1:0-10034 GCA_040394775.1 Taishania pollutisoli | reverse complement strand
CTTACGCTGTTTCTTTCTTTCCCAATTCCTCAAAGAACTTCTTCTGTTCTAAATAATCAACTAAATGATCTATTTAAACTTAAGATATTCGTATTTTTTCTGATTTTTCAGATGCTATTATCGTTCAATAGCGGGTGCAAAGGTAAGCCCTTTTTTTACACTTGCAAGTAAAAAACAAAACTTTTTTAAAAATATTTATTCTTACTTAAAGTAAACATCTATAATCACCTCTTTATTAGCGACTTGATTGATTCTTTGAATAATAATATTTTTTCCAAACTTTAGCTCTTCTCGCATAACAGATGAATCTATCGTGAGGATTAATACTCTATCCTTAATATAAATGCTTTTGGTTCTTTGCGCTACCGCCTTCCCCATCATTTCCTCCCACTTTACTAAAATATCTAGTTCTAATAGCTTCTCATCCAAGTGATAAGCCTTCATTAATCGATCGACAATGTCTCCTAATGCTCTAAATTCCGACTTGCGTTCTCTTTCGTCCATTATTCGTTAGTTTCTATAAAGTTAATCGGAATTGTGACATTTTGAAATATTTCTTCCAATCGATTTTTATCGGTATCGCTAATAAATACTTGTCCAAAATGATTGTCGGAGATTAAACGAATTAATTTTCCTACTCTATAATTATCTAATTTATCAAAGATATCATCTAATAAAAAGATGGGCTTTAAATTCATTTGATTATTCAACCAGTCAAATTGTGCCAATCGAAGTGCAATTAAAAATGTTTTCTGTTGTCCTTGAGAACCAATTTTCTTGACGAGATTGTCATTCATCATAAAAAGGATGTCGTCTTTATGAATTCCGGCATTCGTATATTGACTGAAGGTATCTCTCTTAATATTCTGTTCTAATAAGGTCGAAAAATCATTTTCGTTGAGATGCGACTTATATTCTATTATTACTTGTTCTCTCGATTCTCCTATCTGATAATAGTAGTTTTGAAAGAGTGTGATGAATTCTTCAATGAATTGTTTTCGCTTCTGATGAATCGGTACACCATAGACTTCTAGTTGGTGATTCCAGACTTCCATATTTTCTCGGTCGAAGAAACCATTTTCAAACTGTTGTTTCAACAATGCATTCCGCTGATCCAACACCTTATTATACTTCATCAAGTTATCGAGGTAATTCCGATCGATTTGAGAAAGAATGACATCCATCCATTTTCGACGAACTTCGCTTCCTTCAGCAATTAAATCTCTATCGTACGGAGAAATAACCACGGATGGAAATAAACCTATATGATCGGCTAGTTTTTCGTAATCGACTTTGTTCTTTCTAAAAATCTTTTTGGAACCGACTTTTACACCACAATAGATACTGACATCTTGGTCACCTTTTTCAAACACACCTTGTACCACGAAAAAATTCTCGTCGAAGGTAATATTTTGCTTATCCACAGAATTAATGTACGATTTACACATACTTAAATAGTGAATAGCATCTAGCGCATTTGATTTTCCTGTACCGTTTTTTCCCACAAAGCAATTAATACCGTCCACAAATTGAAATTCTGATTGGCGGTGATTTTTAAAATTGACTAATGTGAGATCTTTTAAATACATTATATTTCTTCCCGATGAATCGGACCTTTTACCAAATCAATCACAGATATACCAAGAACACAGCTAAAGAAACTATCGAAAACTTCTCGGGAAATAGTAGGCCATTCCGCTTCGTTTTCTGTTACTCCTGTAAATTCAATCGTCATGATTTTTTTGAAAAGTCCTTCAATCACTTTATCATCCTCAATAAAGTCATCTTCTATTAAATAGAGTGACGGCTCTACTTCTCCTTCCTGAAATTGGACGTCAACATCACTGTATTTATTCGACCAATCTAAAAAAGACTGTTTAAAAAGTACCATTAAATACCCGCGATTGATGGTTTTCATAGATTTTTATATTACTGTGTGACTACAATTTCTTCAATAAACTATTCATACTTGTTTTCTGGAATAATAAGGTGTACAATTCATCGACTGAAATACGTTCTTGCAACATAGTATCTCTATCGCGAACAGTTACCGTATTATCTTCCAATGTTTGATGATCAACTGTCACTGAAAATGGTGTTCCAATCGCATCTTGACGACGGTAACGTTTTCCAATTGAGTCTTTTTCATCGTATTGACACTGGAAATCAAACTTCAACGTATCAATAATCGTGCGTGCTTTTTCTGGCAAACCATCTTTCTTCGTTAACGGCATTACCGCTACTTTAAATGGTGCTAATGCAGCAGGAAGTTTCATCACCACACGTTCTGAACCATCTTCCAATTGTTCATTTTGATAAGAAGCACTCAAAACCGATAAGAAAAGTCTGTCTAAACCAACGGAAGTTTCGACCACATAGGGCACATAACTTTCGTTTAATTCAGGATCAAAATATTGTAATTTTTTTCCAGAGAATTTCTCATGCTGACTTAAATCGTAATCTGTACGGGAGTGAATTCCTTCTAATTCTTTGAATCCCATTGGGAAATCAAATTCTATATCACACGCAGCGTTGGCATAATGTGCTAATTTAATATGGTCGTGGAAACGGTATTTTTCATCGCCTAAGGCAAGTGCACTGTGCCAATTTTTACGCATATTTTTCCAATACTCGTACCATTTCATTTCTTCTCCTGGACGTACAAAAAATTGCATTTCCATTTGTTCAAACTCACGCATTCTAAAGATAAACTGACGTGCTACAATTTCATTACGGAACGCTTTTCCAATTTGAGCAATTCCAAAAGGAATTTTCATTCGACCCGTTTTTTGAACGTTTAGATAATTGACAAAAATACCTTGTGCCGTTTCTGGACGAAGGTAAATTTTAGAGGCATCACCAGCAACAGAACCCATTTCAGTTGAAAACATCAAGTTAAACTGACGCACTTCTGTCCATTCTTTTGAGCCTGAAATTGGACACACAATTTCCAAGTCAACAATCAATTGACGAACGCCTTCCAAATCGTCGTTTTCTAACGTTTCACGCATTCTGTCTTCAATCGACGTGATTTTCTCTTGATTGCGCAACACATTCGGGTTCGTCTTTCTGAATTCTTCTTCGTTGAAAGCGTCTCCAAATTTCTTACTCCCTTTTTGGACTTCTTTGTCTATCTTTTGGCGAATTTTCTCAATATGCTCTTCGATCAGAACGTCTGCTCTGTATCGTTTTTTAGAAACTTTATTATCAATCAATGGATCATTAAATGCGTCCACGTGTCCAGAAGCTTTCCAGATACTTGGGTGCATAAAAATCGAGGAATCAATACCAACAATATTTTCATTCATCTGCACCATGGACTTCCACCAGTACATTTTCAAGTTATTCTTCAACTCTGAACCTAACTGTCCATAGTCGTAAATAGCGGCCAAACCATCGTATATTTCTGATGAAGGAAACACAAATCCGTATTCCTTAGCGTGTGCAATGACGTCTTTTAATTTATCTTCTCTTTGTTCCATAATGCAAAGGTAATTTTTATAGCGATTATACCTCGGCTGTATTAAATAAAAAGTTGTGGATAGAATAATCGCTCGCCTTATTATAGGATTTTATGAAAGAGTAAATTATTCAACTTCGAATGCTGACTGATATTTTACATTGTAGTTTAAAATATCAATTTTTTATTTTTCTTTTACTTTTTGTCCGTCAAAAAGTAACAAAAACCTCATCGCCGTGATCTTTTTCGCCACCCAAATCTTCCTCATTGCTTGCAAAAATAAAACTCGCTAGCGCTCAGACAGTTATTTTTACAACAGCAATTTACCTTCGGTGCTACTTCGTGGTCGTCGTTTGTGTACCGGCGATAAAATCAATGCGACATCCTAATCTGTCGTTGAGATTGGAATCTTCAATTGTTTAAGATAAACAATTTTTCTTAGCCTTCTTTACCAACTGAACCTTGAGATTCACTATATATTTCCTCTCTTTTTATCTGTTCCAAAATCAACTCAGGCAACATATAAACTCGGCTTTTAAAATCTTTATACTTTGGTGATGACTTGCTGTTGTTTAAAGAAAAATAGGCCCAGTCGTATAGTTGCCAACCTAACCCATAGGCAACGGTTATACTATCCACAAAGGATTCATATTCTTTTTTCGATGATTCTTTTAAATAATCAAAGCCGCGAGATATGACATGTTTGCCATTGCCTCTTTCATAATCAATGATGTGAGCTATTTCGTGTGCAATTAACCCAATTTGAGCATTAAAAGGAACGTTATCTATCAAAACACCTGAAAAATTCACATTCTTGTTGATGTTTATGATATACGCTCTATTCGTGTTTTTAAGGAGTGTTTTGAGTGTGGGCTTACATTGCATAGTTGTGCCAATTTTTTTATAGGTAAATTCAATTGGAACATCTTTCAGTTCTGGAAAATAGGATAATGCAATCAGAATTTGGAGCTTATATTTAGGGATAATGATTTTATTTTGACCATAAATGCTATCCAATTCCACCATGTTGCTTTTATAAAAGGCTGAGTCAATCTCTTTTGTCGGCATATTAGAGAAATGACTGGTGTTATTTATGGGTTTTGTTTCATTCGGAACGGAAGCAAAACTAGGACCATATTGTAGTACAAAAAATGAAAGGATGAAATAAAGAAATGGTGTATGTCGGTTTTTCATTTTTGGTGTGATTATAATTAGCCCAATTCTCTTGTATCGTTTTAAGAATTGAGTGTGATATGGTTTACCTGTGCCTATTTATTTTTTCTTTGTTTTTGCTTCTATTTCATGGAGAATATCTAAATAATTTTTCTCCGCCTCACTCAATGTTTTTGCTTGATATTTCTTGTATTCAGATGTTGCTTTATCAACAGCATCTTTGTGGCTAATCTTGCCCGCATCTAGCAATAGATTTTCACCACTCATGGTTAAAATACGGTCTAAATGTGTCGCCCAATCTTTCATGGTCATTGTCTGCCCTCTTTCAGCTTGACGTTCTGCAAAATCTAAATAACCTGAAACAATTTGACCCAATGCCCGCAGTTCCTTTTGGTCTAAATAGTTTTTCGCAATTACTACATCCTTTAATTGAGGTCTATCACCTTGAAATGTCTTTAAACCCATAAACTCCTTTTCGGCATCCGCTCTATTAAATATTACTTCTGCTGCTGTTCCGCCATGCACGGCATAATGGACTTTGTTTTGTACTTTCTTAAAAAAAGCAATCGACACTTCTGCTCTGGGGTCGTAATCAATGCTGGTTGCATAAATGTCTATCACTTGGCGGTAAAAAACTTTTTCTGAAGCCCGAATGTCTCGAATGCGTTGCAAGAGTTCTTTCCAATAACCGCCACCTCCAAGGTTTTTCAAGCGCTCATCGTCCATGGTAAAACCTTTGCGGATGTATTCGTTCAGACGTTTAGTAGCCCAAATTCTAAACTGTGTTCCTCGCAATGATTTTACACGATAGCCCACAGAAATAATCACATCTAAATTGTATAATTTCAGGGTGCTTTGTTGCGTCTTCCCTTTAATAGCACCATGCGGAGTGGTTATTCGGAAATTCCGAACTACCACTTTTTCATCCAACTCACCTTCTTCAAAAATATGTTTGATATGTTCGCTGATGGTTGATTTGGCTTTACCAAAAAGCAAACTCATTTGATCTTGCGTAAGCCAAACGGTTTCGTCTTCCAAACGGACATCTATCGAAACCTGCTCATCTTCGGTTTTGAAAATGATAAACTCGGAAATTTGATTCGGATTTTTTTCTTTGCTCATGTTGTCTTAATCTTCTTATACGCAAACTCAATTTTAACAGCCTTCAATTCAGGGAAATAGGATAATGCAATCAAAATTTGGAGCTGATATTTAGGAAGAATGATTTTATTTTGACCATAAATGCTATCCAATTCCACCATGTTGCTTTTATAAAAGGCTGAGTCAATCTCTTTTGTCGGCATATTAGAGAAATGACTGGTGCTATTGGTGGGTTTTGTTTCATTCGGAACGGAAGCAAAACTATAGCTACCTAAAAGTAAGAGAAGTGAAAGGAGGAGAAAACTTACAAATTTATTCTTCAATTGTATTGTGTTTTCTGCAAAGTTAGTCAATTATTGCTTGTGGTATTTTTTTAAATGTTATTGAGAGGAATCGAAACAAGCAAGGGTGAACGGATAAGTAAATGCGTCGTGCGGGATTTCAGGGCAGTATCATTTCAAGTTTACACAAATATTGAATGCCTTCGTGTTTCTCTATTCAATTTGTCCGTTCTTGCAATTATAAATTTTCAAAAAGAGAAAGAGGCTGCCCTTTTGGGACAGCCTCTTTATAAAATTTAAGTAGTTTGGGATAATCCCTTTTTAAGTTTTTCCTCTGATTTATTAAGGGTTCACTTTTAATCTAAACTTACCCTCAGTAAATACTTTGGTTGTTGAGTTATCTGGATTATAGCCATCAAAGGAGAAAGTACCTTCTACTATATCGTTATTATCCGATATGATGGTAATGGTTCCTGGATTAATACTATCAGAGCTCCAATAAGTCCATACAACAGGTGTTAAAACTTCAGAATAACTGGCATTAGAAGCATCACCTCCAGAAGGGGGATTCGAACTTATTTCATAGGTCTTTGCTCCAGTATAATTTAGAATATTAATAAAAAATCCTGGATTGTTTCCAGCTTTATCTTTGATGGTTAACAAAGTACCACCATGGGATCTGCTAATTGTTTTACCATCTCCAATATCACCTGTAAAGCTTTCACCATCCATTTTCACATTAAAATAAAAATTATTGTCAACAGTGGTATTGTTATTATTGTTATTATCAATTGTCTCTTTTTTACAAGAAGTAAATCCTAATACAATTGTTAAGATGGCCATTACAAAGAATATTCTTTTTTTCATGTTGTTTGTTTTTAAATGTTTATCAACTACTTTAATTACGAAAATATAAATATTGCCATTTTCACTTGTCTCACTTTCCAAAAAGCGTGTCTCACTTTCCAAAAAAACGCACACCAATAACTCCATCTTCCTGATATACAGCCCGTTGTTGTTTGTTTTATTTATTGAATGCTGGAAAAAATGCAACTTTACTATTAAATCTTACTTCATATCCAATTCCTTCAATCGTAAAATCGCTTTTTTGCACTAGCATTTTTTTGTCTTTTCCGATTAAATACTATACGTATGCGTTTTTAAAATTAGCTAACGGCGGCAAATAGGCAACGGCCACAATCTTACTTGAAATCTTAAACGAAGATACAATTTTTTATCTTACGAAAATCTTAAACTCGAAGCGTTTATTGTGGCTGGAGCCTAGTTGCTTGTTAGCGTTCGTTAATCGTTTTTATTTGATTTTTATTATTTGTCTAGTGGTTGCTTTATTGTTTATATTGACATTTAATAAGTATGTTCCTTCACTAAGATTTTTCACACTAATAGGTAATACCCTTTGTCCAGATTCAAAAATAAATGATTCTATTTTCTTGCCAAGAATATCATAAAGTATAATCTCAACTTTATCCGAACTTTCAGAACTAAGTTCAACTGTTAATTGATTAGTAAATGGATTTGGGTAAATTAAAAAATCATCCTTAGATTTATTGTCAAATGTGGAATTTGTACTGCCACAATTTATATTGTCAAAAATCATAGGGAGATAGTCACAATATATGTAGTTATACGTTTGAGTGTATGTTATTACATCGTTAGCTCCTGACAATAAATTAGGACTAAAGGTTTTATATTGACCGTTTGAAATAGATGGATACATAAGCTCTGTTTGTGAATTTAAGATATGACCCAATTGAAATGCATGACCGAGCTCATGAATAAGCATAGAATAATAACTATATTTATTCGATTCAACATTACCTATTGTGTCAAAGCTTAAATTATTTGGATTCATTTTAATATCAAAACCGAGTATAAAAATCTCATATTTACTTATATCATTCTGATAGCAAGATACAGAATACCTCTGCCCCGTATTACCACCGATAGTATCTGAAGTTGAGTTATTATTGAATGAAATAAAAGAATTAGCGATTTGTGTCGTGTCGTCATATAATATTTTAAAGTTAGCACCTGTATAACAATTCCAATCTCTAATAGCTTTTTCCGTAACTGCTTTTTTAAGTGGATCATTTAAAATAATCGAATCAAATGCAAAAACATAACCTGAGGTGTCATAAATTAAATTTGCACGTTTTTTTAAATATACGTCTGGGTATTCTTGGCCGTAATTACGAATAGCATACTCGACAAAAAGATTTGAATTTGATTTTACGGTATCTCCCCATTTATTTTTAACAATAAATTTTCCTGTACCGATTCCCGCCAAATCTTCAGTTGTAACCAAAGAAGTAGCTGCTACTCTAATTTCGGTGTCAGACCAATATAGATAATCCGCATTGTCCAATCGAGACATATACAATAAATTAGTTTTATCGGCATTCCTAAATCTTATTTGAGCCGTATCAATACCATTGTTATTAAATCTATCATTACCAAAATATTTTCCTTTAATTGTGATACTGTCGCCTATACCGGTTGATACAGTAGGAGTAAAATAAGTGATAATTGGCGAGCATAACTCATCGTATATACCTACACTGTAATCAGTATTATCGTATGGTATAGCGTCAACTACAGATGAATTAGGCGTTATAACGTAAAAAGAAAACAGTGGAGTAAAGTTAATGTCAAAGAAATCTATATTTACAGGGAGTTTGCATTGATTTATTGTAATTCTAATATGTAAGATTTCTTTTGGAGTTGATGAAAGTAAGGTTCTGTTTAAAATAGAGGTGTTAAAATCTGTGCCAAAAGGTATACCTAGAACCGTGTTTGTTTCATCGATTACATTAGCGTTTGGATCAATATAAGTATTAGAATTAAAATTACTTCCTTTAGATATTTTAACATTGCTATTTTGAACAAGACTGTCGCCAAATGCATTAGAATTGTAGGATAATCGAATGAGTAAATCATCAAAATAACCACCAGCATCATCACTAGCTAATACATCAAATTCATAAAAGCGATAATTTGCACTATCGGTCATGGTTTCATTCCCCATTTCCAGTTTTAATGTATGAGTAGATTTTGAGACGAAACCATTTTGATTGTTTTGCTTCTGTTTAGAGTTGATAATAAACTGATTGTAATTGTCAAGGTTTTTTTGATAACTTTGATTTTTTACGAGACCGTTGTTTGAAAAAACACTTTTTTTTTTTCGTAGAAGATTGTTCATTATTCATGTTGTCATTTCCAGTTTGATTATCATCGTCTATATAGTCAACATTATATTCTTTTTTAAGATGATTTGCTAAATCTTCCTTTTTCTTAAAACATTTATCTTTTTGGTAATCTATTGCAAAACAATCATATCTATTAAAATCAATTTTCATTGGTTTAAAATGGAAAGGTTGTAAAACTGCTTTATTATTTGTTTTTCTACTAAGAGTGACTGGAATTGTATTAGGTTCCATAAAGAAAATTCCAGGATATAAATTAGGTATGTAGTTTTCGAATCTACCTTGGTTATTAATATGGTTATAACTAAGTTTCGTTATGACTTCCACATAACCTGTGTCTAGGAATTCTTGTCCTTTGAGTACTCTTGTAACCTTTACGAGATAGGAAGTGTTTGTTGTGTAAAAACTGCGTAATCCATGCTCGTCAGTTGTGTTTGTATTAGGTTTTCCTGTACCGTCAATGAAGAATTCAGTAGCAGAAACCACCACACCTTCAAAAATTATAGGTGGTTGTTCGTTTTTTTGTGCCAAAGCATTTAATCCAAACGTTAGGATAAAAAGATAAAATAATTTTTTCATAATTAAAAAATTTAAATTAATAATAAAATTTTAGTGCTATGTTCATTCTCTTTTAATGAACGCTAACGTTTTGCCGCTTGGCGAAGAAGCGGATTTCGAAGCACTAAACTTTCAATGTAGCACAAAAATTGATACGAGGTAGAATGCTCATTTAACCACTAAACCCGCTTTTTTGCCAAACGCCTGTTGAACAAAAGCTTCGCTAGCCTGATAACT
>JBEBRN010000090.1:0-10061 GCA_040394775.1 Taishania pollutisoli | reverse complement strand
AAAAAACTCATATTCATCAGCTCCTGAAGCAGCAAGCGTTACAGGTGTTCCTTTACAAATCATGTTCGATGGGGAAGTAAGCAATGTCAAATCCATTTCATTTACTACAAAAATATACGGTATCGTTACCGAAGGACAATGTCCATTAAATCCAGTGACTCTAATTTCGTCTCCATCCAATAATGAATTTGAGCTAAACATTCCATTTGTTCCAGATTGTACGGTTATATTATTTAGCTGATAGGTATAATCGGACGCTCCTGAAGTTTGAATTGTCACCATTTCATCTTTACAAATGATATTAGCTGGATTTGAGGAAGATGAGTTGATCGTTGGATATTGAAAGACCGTATACTGAATACTTGTTGGCGCTATAGATTCACATCCATTCAAACTTCCCTTTACGGAAACTACATCATTATTATTTACAGTCCCATTATAAGAAGATACTAAAGAATAGGGTCCAACAGGAACGTTATTAATTAAAAACTGGAAAAGTGTTGCACCTGTTGCTGTTAGATTTAAAGATTCATTTTCACACACTTGTATGTTTCCATTATTTACTAATGAAACCATAGGATAAGGATGAACAGCAACACTTAGAGATGTAGAGGAAGAAGAACACCCTAATTTACTTCCAGTTACTTCTATAACATCACCATTACTTAATGAAGATGTTGTTAAGGTATTAGTGGGCGAAAGTATCCCCTGTGAAATAGAATTAATGAAGAACTCATAATCGGTGGCGCCACTTGCAGTAAATGTAACCGCATCATTGACACAAATAGAATTATCAATATCAGAACTTATCAATAGAACTATAGGTGTCGGAATAACATTAATTGGTGTTGATGTGGCAGATTTTTTACAAGCACTCATTGAAGACACTTCAACAGAGATAATATCATTATCGGTAAGTGTGGAAGAGCTAAATAAATTTAATGTAGTTGGAGACCCCTGTGTTATTCCGTTTACAAAGAACTCGTAAAAAGCTCCTCCAGTTGCCTTATATGTAGCATTTTCTCCGCTACATATTGAGCCTGTTCCAATTTCTGTTATAGTAGCAACTGGTAAAGGATTCACTGTAATGGTAATAGCCGAACTATCGGAACAGTTGTTTTGTTCTCCTATCACTTTCACTGGGAAAGTTCCTGATGTAAAGCTGCTAGCGGAAAGAGTATTCATAGTAGAAGGCATTCCTTGTGAAATACCGTTCACAAAGAACTGATAATTAGTGGCGCCTGATGCTGTAAAAACTGCTGGTGTACCTTCGCAAAAAGCATTCACAACCTCTGAATTTAACAAACTTACTGTTGGTGAAGGGTGAACTGTAAAAACTAAAGCATTGGAGGTATTGGTACATCCCAAACTATTACCTAAAACAGTAATCGTTTGCCCATCTTGTAAAGCTGAAGTAGTAAATGTATTTGTCAAAGAAAGACTTCCTTGAGAAGCTCCATCAATATAAAACTGATACATTGTACTTCCTGATCCAGTGAACTTTACAGATTCGTTTGAACAAATTTCGTTAGTAGGAACAGTACTAATCAAACTAATTGTTGGAATAGAGTTAACGGTTATATTTATCGTGTTTTGACTCACGCTACTACAATTATTTGCAGCTGTTCCAATAATATAAGCTGAATGTGTCCCACTAGGAAGAGTAGTTACAAATGAAGAAGACGCTTGTGGTCCTGCATACGAACTACCATTTACAAAAAGCTCATATGATGCTGAATTTATTCCTGTAAATGTTATGCTTTCTCCTTCACAAATTGTATTATCAGGATCATTAGAATAAGTACTAACAGAAGGAGTTGGCAAAATTGTCATTGATATTGACTTAGAAACAATACAATTATTAGATTCACCATCCACAGAAACTGTTTGACCATTTAACAAAGTGTTTGTTGAAAATGTATTTGTCATAGAAGAAGCGCCTTGAGAAACACCATTGATGAAAAATTCATAGTTGGTAGCTCCAGTAGCAGTAAATGTTACCGTACTATTGTTACAGGCCTTGTTAGCTGTTGCGCTTGAAATTAATGACGTTGTAGGTGAACTTCCTACGGTATATACGATATGAGAAGAGGTGTCTTCACAACCGCTAAAAACTCCAAGAACATACACGTCATCATTATTATTTAAAGAACTAGAACTGTAGGTGTTGGTCGATGAGGGCCCTTGGACAGAGTTGCCGTTTTTGAAAAACTCATACTGAGACGCTCCTGATGCAATAAACTGAACATTTGTTCCCGAACAAATTGTGGAAGGTTGGGAGGAGAGAAGAGATACATTTGGCAGTTGATTCACAGTATAGCTATACGAATCATTAGAAACACGAGAACAACCATTTGAAGAATATCCCACAACAGTCACTATATCATTGCTATTCAAGGAAGATGTAGTAAAGGTAGTTGTAGCTGATGGAGCGCCTTGAGAAACGCTCCCTACAAAAAATTCATATTTAGTAGCATTACTTGCCGTGAAGGTTACAGACTCGCCCATACAAATAACACTTGCAGCAATAGATGAAGTTAAATTTGCAGAAGGTAATGGATTAACGGTATATGTTTTAAACAAAGTATCTCTACAATTATTACCATCTCTAGCAACAACTGTTATAACATCCTGATCTTGAAGAGAGGAGCTAGTATAAGAAGCGCCTATCGATACAGGATTAGCGTTTACTAAATATTGATATAGATAAGTAGGGTCTGTTGCTGTCGGCGTTATGGTAATGCTATCATTTACGCAGATTACCGTACCAACAGGATTTGTGGTAAGAGAGAAGACAGGTAAAGAATGAACTGTAAACCCTATTTTTGGGAGAGAAGTTGTGGTACAGCCATTTTCAAAACTGAGAGCACTAATAGTGTCTTTATCATTTAATGAGCTAATAGTAAGAATAGTATCAATGGATGATAACGGAGACACAGGAATTCCATTAAGATAAAACTGAAACTTTGCAGTAGGAGCGTCACTACTTACCTCAAACGTTACAGTTTCATTTTTACAAATAATATGATTAAATTTGGAAGTTGTTAGGTTAATGCTAGGGTCATTAATGTGTACGAGTACAGTGTCTGTACTCACACAAAAGTTAGTGTTATTAATCGCCTCTAAATACACTTTGAAATCACCTCTACTCAAGAAGACGTGTTTTGATGTGTCACTTTCATAACTTATCCATGTAGAGTCCACCGCTGACGAATACTCATAATATCCAGTGGATTCATCTTCAAAATACCATCTAGAAAGTAAGTCATTTGGGTCACCTCCAAATACAGTCGAATTATTTGTAAAGATAGTCGTGTCTCCCAAGCAAAATCCTCCTGAAACAGTAAAAGAAGATGTTGAAGCAGGAGTTGCACTCAAAGTCCATCCGGTGTATGTTCCAGTTGCTTCTGAGAAGTAGGCTGTTGGTAAGGATCCTGTTGCGGTAATATTATTAAGGTTAACACAAAACACATCTGCTACTGATGAAGCATCCAAATTAAAGTTAGATGCTAATGTACTTGATGATGATACTATGAAAACAGAATCTTTACAAGTACCATTAATGGCTAACTTATTATTGATTGTTTGTGTGACGGTTGAGTCTATTGTAATATAGCTATCTGCTTGGATATTCAATTCATTAAATGTATTGTTCCCTGCTAATCGTTGTATATTATTATTTTCTCTAAAGTCCAAGGTTACCGTATTAAAGTTCAACCCTGAAGTAATGAGATAGTTAGATTTTGGAAGTGAATCATATACCGTATCTCCAATAAATAAGTTAGAAGTACCTGCTAGAAAAGTGAAATTAGTAGCATCCTTAGAGTCAAATCCAGCTGATAGTGTTACTGAAGAAGAGGTGAGGTCAAATGTCTTAGTAGTTCCTGGAGCAGGTGAAACAATAATATAGTCACTTGTCAAATTGTAATTATTCAGACTAAAAACACCATTAGAAATAAAGATTCCAGCCGAGTCTGACGTGGTAAGGGAATGACCTAATAAGAAGTTGTCTGAGGAATTTTCTGTATTAATCGAAAGATTACAATCCAATAAAGCTCCCATTGAGTTTAGAGATGCAGGTCCAGTAATTTCAATTGAACGAGATATATCATCTCGTGTAATAGTTAAACTGGAGTTTAAAATAATATCGCCATTGCTATAAGTAGAAGCTTCCATGTTCCAAATAGGGGCATACGCTACATTTGTCCATTCCATGTAAGAGAAATATGCATCTACATCTACTGTTACTTTTTGATCAAGAATTGTAAATGAATTATTATCAAAAATCACACTGTCCCCATAAGCAGGTAAACAGGTAGCTGGAATTCCTCCAGAAGTTAGTGACCAATGATTTAAATCGGACCAATTTCCTTGATCCGCAATCCAATAATACTTTTGCCCTGAATATTGCCATCCTATTGCTCTGTTAATAGCTGATTTACTTAATAAATACGAAAACCCTCCAGTCGTAAGAGCGTCAATATTATCAATGACTAAATTAGCAGCAATTAATTTTTGATAGCCTGTTTTCTGAATGTTTGCTTTGCCTCCTAAAAGATCTGTAGTTTGAATGGTCGTGAAATTGCTGCAATCTCCTGTGGTAGCTAGTGAATCAATTATTAATGTAGTTCCATTATCAATTTCTAATAACGAGGACGGCGCTAATTTTAAGATTGCAAAGGTATTTCCTCCATTAATTGTTAGAGTTGCCGCTTGTGATGTAATATCATTGTATACTTTTCCATTACCATTAAACGAAAACGTTGTTGCGTTCTGAATGTTTATAGGTGTATTTGTAAATAAAAGAGTTGGATTATTTTGAATGTCCCAGCTATCTCCTAATAAATTAACGGTACAATTGATCAAAGTAAGGTTTCCTGTTGAAATCATTGAAAAATTATTACACGTAGTAATCTTACTTGTCCCAGTCATTGTTACAGAGTCAGTTTGAATAACAATATTATTTACGGTAATGTCAATATCTATTGTTAATGTAAAAGCCAGTGCGCTAGAGTTAATATCAATATAGACATCGTCCCCTGCTCCTGGAATTGTACCTCCAGCTGCACCTCCTGTTGTAGCTGACCAATGACTGCCATCTGACCACCCGCCACTTCCTCCAACCCAATAAAAATCAGCCGAATAAGCTGAAAAAGTAACTAATAAAAACAATAGTAAGAATTGAACTTTTCTTCTCATCATATAATAAAGCTATTTAATTTAAAAAAATTATTTAACTTCGAAAATTATAGAAATGAACGTTATGATTAATTCCCTTGGCGTTACAAAAGCGTTACTATTATCTAAGCATGAATAGTCCATCAATAAACGATAAAGTTAACCCTCATGACATAGCATATATTATTAAGCTTTTGTCTAACATCTACCCAATTGACATTAATGTAGAGAAAGCTTTACATAAGCATTGTTTTTCGATAAAATTAAAAGAAAATAACAATTTGTGTAAAGAAAATCAGGTCTGTCCTTACTTATATTTTATCAGAAAGGGGGCGTTAATGTCTTACTACCCAGAAAAAGATAAAAGAATAGTCACTTATGTTACCTTCGAGAATGAATTCATAGGGTCAATTTCGGGACTTTACGGAAAAAGTATTGCGAAAGAAGGGATTGTCGCAATAGAAGACTCTTATCTAATTGGAGTAAACATGGATGTAATAGAAAACTTACTAAAAACATCTTTTAGTTTAAACTATATTTTCAGAGTAATGTTTGAACAGTATTATAAAGATGCAGAAGAAAGAGCGTATCTTATAAGGGTTGGAAACGCAAGAGAACGTTATCTTTATTTTAAACGAACAAGACCTTCCATGTTCAAGAGATTATCGGTCGATTATATAGCTGCTTTACTATCAATGAATACGGATACCTTTCTAAGAATCAAAAAAAATGAGGAAGAGAAAGAAAAAAGAATCAAAGAAGGGGATAAAATTCTTAATCGATTAAATGACCTAATTAATGAAAAAGAACTTTTTAAAGATAATAACATTAAGATTGAAGATTTAGCTTGCTTAGTTGATATGCCAAGTTATAAGTTATCTAGCATATTGAATCAAACGTATCAAATTAATTTTAACATACTCATTAATCGCTATAGAGTCAACTACATTAAGGATATACTAAAAGAATCAAAAAGCTTACATGATTACACCATTGAAGGGTTAGCTCAAAAAGCAGGATTCCCATCTAGGAGTACTTTTTATAAAGTTTTTAAAAAGGAAACAGGGTTAACCCCTATTGAATATGTACATCAAACCACAAGAAAGGTTAAAGCAATCAACAGTGAGTCCCGTTTTTAATCAGCTACTAAATGTGTCCGGTTTAAAAAAACGAGACACGTTAAAACCGCTCTATATTGTTATTTTTTACTTATTTTGACTCGTGACTAACAAAAAAATTAATGCGTTATCAAATACTTAAGCACATTGCTAAACTTACTACTTTAATTACTTTTTGTACTTTAAACACTACTCCACTTTTATCACAAGGAAACAAAAACATGCATATTTCCTCTCAGTTTATTTATTCAATCAATAATTATAAAGACATATGTATATTCATTCTTATTTGTACACTTTGTATTTTTATTTATTTCCATTTTTTAACACGAAAGAAATTGTCAATCAATGAATCTAAAATGCGAAACATTGAAATAATGTTAGCTAAAGTAGTGGTTGAAAAACAAGTATTATTGTCTAAGCTATCTAAAAAGGAAGTAGAAATTGATAAAATACTTCAAAAATTGCAGAATGAAGAGGTGAAAACTAATCTTGGCGAATTAAAAGAAATAATTCTATTGACGGAAGATGATTGGGAAGAGTTCTTAATGGTTTTTCAAAAGAATTATCCTGGATATGTGGAGCAACTAACTGAAGAATATGAAAATTTATCTTTAGCTGATTTACGTTATATTCTACTTACCTTTTTAGGTTACACTCATAAGGAAATGGCAAAAATTTTAGCAATCTCTACAGATAGTTTAAGAGTTTCTTGGCACCGACTAAGAAAGAAACTTCAATTAACAGAAGAAATAACGAGAGAAGCATTTATTCAGGAGATCAATGAAAGATTGGGGATGGCTAGCCTCATGTAACGTTTTTGTAACGGTATATCCACAATAGTGTATCGAATTTTAAAATAATTTCGCAGCCTGTACACTTCTATACATGTACATATATTATTTTATATAGCTATTATGAAATTTATTTTAATAATAACATTTTTCTTATTCATACAGGTGCCAACACTTTTAGGACAGGTAAAAGATGAAATAAAAAAAGACACTATTTCAAATGTTGAGTCCTACAAAACTCCTGAACAGGTTGAAGCTGACTTATCAATGATTACACCTCCAGAGGGATTTATAATCTCAGAGCAGTTTCATGGATACATCAATCTAAATTTAGGATCGGCTATATTGATGATGATGATCAAAAACACTTCTTATCTAATCCTTAAAGAAGGAATGACAGATGATTTTTTCAATGAAAATCAATTAACTAAACTATCAGAAGAAAACCTTACCACGACAGATGGAACAAAAGGGATTATTTATAAATGTTCTTTTAACACACAAGATAATGACTTTATACGATACATTGTATACGCTGGTGATTTAAATCAAACACTCTGGATAAATGTCACGTATCCTAAGATGATAGAAGAGCTGATGAGTCCCGCAATAATGAGTAGTTTTCAATCGATTACTCTTCATCCTTCACCCTCAAAATAACACCCTATGAAAGCTTTAAAACTACTATTTACTGTTTTTCTTTTCATGGTGACTTATGGTGGACTCTATTCGCAGACTCAACAAGTGAACTATGATGTACCTTTTGCCTCTGGAAAACAAAATATGTGGGGGCCATCATGGAGCGCCTTTTCAATAGATACAGAAATTGATTTATTTAAAGTCCCTTGGAATCAATCCTTTGATTCTGGAGGTGGAGGAATTGGAACATGGGCAGGAATGTCATTTGGAGCCGCAATATGGGGCTCATTTTCAGGTGTTATAGGAAGTAAGTTTTCACTTACTGGTTTTACATCTGGAGAGGTTGAAGTAGATTATCCTATTAAGGTTGACATTACCATGCCGCAAGACTTGACCTACGACCAAGGGGACGTAGTCACTGTTCAGACAGATTATACGGTCAAAAATGGGAATGCCTTGAATTCTTATTATCCATCGGTTGGTGAGGCTAAACTAGATTTATACTTCCAATTTGCTGCTGAATTAACTGCTAAGATATGTGTATTTGGTTGTGCTCAATTTCCTGTAATTCCTTTTTTTGATACACAACTTAACACTATTAATATTTTCACTGCAAATATTAATGGTGTTGACTTTTTCTCATTTAATGGTAGCGCCCCACTAAAACATTATCCTGGACTACCTCTTTATACAGAAGACATAGAAGATGATCCTTTAGGAGAGTATGGATTAAGTGGAATGCTAACCGTTCCATACGTAGTCACCTCTGACTATTTATCAGGGGACAATTTACGAGCTTGTGGAGATAGTGTTTATGTGAGTTTAAAATTAGATGTTTTTGGTCTTATAGCAGGCTTAGAAATCCCTTATGTAAGCGCATTTGCAGAATTTATGTCTGGATCAGAAGATTTCATGGGAGCGACCGTCTGGTGGACACTTTTAGGCGCCGATTTTGAAGCCAACATTCACAATAAACAATGCTTTGATTTTAAACCTAAAGTATACGGTAAATTTGAATTCCCTGTTGCTGTTGACTACACCGTTTATACACCTACAAATGTACCAAAAGAATCAGGGACGAGCTCTATTATAAACGTACAACTAGGAAATAAGGTCGAATACAAGTATCCTTGTTATTATGAAGAACTAAACATAACACCTACCTATACTATTGATGGTCAATTTACAAATCACACATACGATTCCATCTCTTTTGATTTTAATTTAGCCGTATTTCATTTTGGTATAGATGTCCCTAAAATAACTGTTATTCCTGAAATACACATTCCTGAAATTTGTATTAGAATACCCTATCCTTGTGGTTTCATAAGTGTTTGTCATAAACGGATTTGTACTCCATCATTCACCATCCCTGCCATTATATTCCCTGGATTACATTTAGAATATGGTCCCCTTTGGTCTACCTCTATTCCGCTTGGAAGTATAAAATACGATTGGTATAAAAACACGTGGGCACTACAAGGATTTTCCGCCTATAAGATGTCTCCGTTCACGATGATTGCGAATAAATTATCTATAACACATACGCAAACAAATATAGCGTGTTATGGTGGTGCAAGTGGAGACGTAAACCTAACATATCATGCGGTTTCACCTGCTTTACCATACTCCTACCTATGGACAAATGGTGCAAACACTCAAAATATTAGTGGTGTGAGAGCAGGCTCTTATCAAGCACAAGTAGTAGATAACAATGGATGTAAACTATTTACGGGTGCTATTTTAACGCAACCAGAACAGCCTATCACCATGTCTTTTTCTAAAATTGACAAGCTTTGTAATGCAGGCGTCAATAATGGCGTTATAAATGTTGCAACTCAAGGAGGAACTTCGCCTTACACCTATAATTGGAATAATGGTGCATCTACTGCTAGTGTTTCTAATTTAGATGTTGGTCTTTACTCCGTTTTAATTACGGATAATCATGGCTGTACAGAGTCATTATCAGTAGCAATTGATGAACCTACACCATTACAGCAAGTAGGTACAATAAAACATATTCTTTGTAAGAACGATGCAAAAGGTAGCGTTCAAGTTTTCACAACTGGTGGAAAAATGCCACACTCCTATTCATGGTCAAATGGTCAAGCAATACCTACCATTAATGATTTAGTAGCAGGAACTTATACACTTACCTTGACAGATGCAAATGGATGTCAAAATAGTGCTCCTTATACGGTAAATGAACCTGCTCAAAGTTTACAATTAACCCCAATTGTGACCGATGTTTCATGTAAAGGAGACTTGACAGGAGCTATAAACGTAACAACAACTGGAGGAACAGCTGGATATACCTACCGATGGTCAAATG
>JBEBRN010000089.1:0-10089 GCA_040394775.1 Taishania pollutisoli | reverse complement strand
ATCATTCAAGTAGGAGCAAAGGCGATGTACGATCAAGGAATTTTAAGAGCGTGTGCCAAAACGCAAAAACCAGTTTTAATAAAACGTGGATTTGGAACGACTTTGCAAGAGTTTGTTCAATCGGCAGAATTTGTGCTTTCTGGCGGTAATCCTAACGTTGTTCTATGTGAGAGAGGTATTCGTACATTTGAAACAGGAACACGGTTTACATTGGACTTGTGTGGTGTAGCTTGGTTGAAAGAACACACGAATTTACCGGTTATTCTCGATCCTTCTCACGCCATGGGTTATGCGTATGGTATTCCAGACTTGACGAGAGCTTGTGTGGCAATGGGGGTTGACGGTTTATTGATTGAAGTTCACCCGAATCCAAAAGTGGCTAAATCAGATGCTTCACAACAACTGGATCATGAAACGTTTAAAAATCTTTTAAAAACCTTAGAGCCAGTGGCGCAAGCAGTGGGTCGTAAAATAGTTTGAGAAAGGTAAATAAAATAAGATGTTATTAGAACAAAATATAAAAGGAATTTGCCAAAAGTTTGGTTTAAGTTACAATGAGTTTTTATCTGATTTTCAGGTAGATAGTGTGAAAGAATTGTCGCTATTTGATATTGAGGCAATTGCCGAAGAATATGAATTAGATGTACAATCCTTATTGTTTAGATTGGTATTTGATACTTCTTCATTTGATGCGCAATTATCTAAAATTAAACTCTTAGTTTTAGATGTTGATGGCGTGATGACAGACGGCAGCATGTACATGATGATGAATGGTGATCAGATGAAAAAATTTGACACCAAAGATGGACGAGGAATTCTTGAATTGCGAAAAACAGGAAAAGAAATCGCCATTATTTCATCTGGTTTTTACGATGTTGGTGTTACAGCGCGTGCGAAGATGTTAGGCATTGAGCATTGTTATGTGGGGAAACGCCCGAAATTGGAAGTGTTAAAAGAAATGTGTGAGACTTTACAAATTGGTTTTGATGAAGTTGCCATGATTGGCGATGATATCAATGACTTGGAGATCATGCGCGCAATAGGATTTAAAGCGTGTCCTTCGGATGCGGTACAAGTGATTAAAAATGAAGTGGATATCATCTTGCAAAAGAAAGGAGGCGATGGTTGTGTGCGAGAATTTATCGACAACTATATGATGAAAATTTGATTACAATACAATAAAACTGTGGGAAGAAAATTATGATTACAATCGGAATTATCAAAGAAGGAAAAGTACCAGCTGATTTTAGGACACCCTTAACACCTAAGCAGTGTAGGGAAGTTAATATAAGTTACGAAGGAAAGATAGAAGTCGTGGTTCAAAAGAGTTCTATTCGTACTTTTACCGACGAGGAATATGAAACACAAGGAATAAAATTAGTCGACGATCTTTCTTTCTGCGACATCATTATAGGAGTTAAAGAAGTTCAAATCAAAGATTTAATTCCTAATAAAACGTATATTTTCTTTTCTCATACAACTAAAGAACAACCTTATAATCGGGACTTATTACAAACAATTTTAGAACGTAAAATCTCCTTGATAGATTATGAGGGTATCCGTGATGAGACGGGGAAACGATTAATAGGTTTTGGTAAGTATGCTGGAATAGTAGGTACTTATAACGGTTTTAGAGCGTATGGATTGAAAACTAAACGTTACGAATTAACGAAAGCATCCGACACAAATGATCGCAAATTGGTAGAAAAGGAATTAGAGAAAATTTCGCTTCCTTCCGATTTTCGATTAGTTTTAACAGGATATGGAAGAGTAGGTCATGGCGCTAGAGAAATCATCGATTTATTACCAATTAAGGAAGTTTCAAAAGAAGAGTTTTTGAAAAAAACGTTTGATGAACCTGTTTATGTTCATTTAGATACAAAAGATTATTATCGTCGCAAGGCGGATAAGCACTTCAATCAAATTGAGTTTTATGGGAACCCTGAGACGTACGAAAGTAATTTAAGTGAATATTTAGTTTCTGCAGATATGTACATTCCGTGTCATTTCTGGGGAGAACATTCTCCTATTCTGGTCCCTGCTGAGGATTTACAAACAAAACTAAATAGACTTCAAGTAATCGCTGACATTTCTTGTGATATTAATGAACCAATCGCAAGTACGATTCGTCCGAGTACAATTGCCGATCCGATTTACGGATATAATCGTGAAACACGAAAAGAAGATGACTTCATGAAAGAAGATGTGTTAGCGGTGATGGCAGTAGATAATTTGCCGTGTGAATTACCCAAAGATGCTTCTAGAGATTTTGGAAGAGAATTGATAGACAATATTCTTCCTCATTTAATGGAGGAGGAAAATCTCATTATAGAGGATGCTCGAATAACAAACTCTGACGGGCAACTAACGTTAAAGTATTACTATCTAACGGATTATGTCTCTAAAAATTAACTATGGACGAAGGGAAAAGTAGAATTGAACGAAAAAAAGTAATACGTGGCTGGATCTTTTACGATTGGGCGAATTCAGTTTACAACCTTGTTATTTCATCGGCTATTTTCCCGATATTTTATGATAGTATCACCACCAAACAATATCTAGCAAGCGTAGGTCGAACAGAATTATTACCTAACGAAACGGTTCTAACGAATTTTTTCGGCTATGAAATTAGTTCAGCAAGTTTGTTTTCGTATGTTCTATCACTTTCCTTTTTATTTGTTTCGGTTTTATCACCTCTATTATCGGGCGTAGCGGATTATTTAGGTAATCGAAAATTCTTCTTGAAGTTATTTTGCTATTTAGGCTCTATTTCGTGTATTACCTTCCTCTTTTTCCCTGATATTCCAATTGAATTAGCGATGCTTTCAGTATTCCTTGCAAGTATTGGTTTTTGGAATAGTTTAGTCTTCTACAATGCCTATCTACCTGAAATTGCGCATCCACGTATGCACGACTTGATTTCAGCTAAAGGCTTTATGATGGGCTATTTCGGTAGCATGATTCTTTTAATCATTTGTTTATTGATGATTACTCAAATAGGTCCTTGGATTACGAAATTCTGTTTCCCATTGGTGGGTATTTGGTGGATTGCATTTGCACAAATAACCTTTAAAGCTCTTCCTGAACAAGCTAAGACAATTCGTGTTGATGACGGAAAGCGTAGGAGAGTGCTGTTAAAAGGAATTACAGAATTAAAAAAAGTGTATGTAGAGTTTCGAACGATGAAAAAATTGAAACGCTTCTTATCGTCTTTTTTCTTTTACAATACTGGAGTTCAAACCGTTATGTTAATGGCAGTATTGTTTGCAAATCATGAAATTGAATGGGAGTCACAAGCACAAGGCTCTACCGGATTAATTATTTCGATCTTATTAATTCAACTGTTAGGAGCGGCAGGAGCCATGTTAATATCTAAAGTTTCCACTAAAATGGGGAATATTCCAACATTAAAAATCGTGGTGTTTTTATGGTTACTCATTGTCATTTACGCGTATTATATAAAAGCACCTGTCGAGTTTTATTTCTTAGCTTCTTCCGTTGGATTGGTAATGGGAGGTGTTCAGGCTTTATCGCGCTCCACGTATTCCAAAATGCTACCAGAGACAAAAGATACTACCAGTTATTTCTCCTTTTATGATGTGACCGAAAAAATTGGAATTGTACTAGGTACTTTTTTCTTTGGTTTTGCCAATCAAGTTTTCGGTTCAATGCGCTACTCGGTAGTTTCAATCGGTATTTTCTTCTTCATCGGATTGTTGTTATTGCTAACTATTCCAAAGAAAGATCAATTGATTAACGTCGATTAACTATTCTTATTTGCTCTGTAAAATGGAAAACGATAAGCGACGCTAAACATAGTAGTACTTGCAAATGGCGCTCCATAATAACGGTAGTTAGTTATCTTGAATGATGTTGTTCCAATTTGTAGTGAAATAAAGAAGCCGCCTAAATATCCCGTTCCTACTTTTCGAGGATCGATGAATTTTTCTTTAGAAGCACCATTATCTTGTGCCATTCGTTGGTCGTAAATCGAAGCATCTCCATGATTGATAAATTCTTGTCCCCAAGAAAAGTGAGCGCCCACGTTGATTCCTGCGGTTAATCCTAAATAAGAAGTGGATTTTCCCTTGTCAATGCTAATGCCGAAAGGTATTAATATTAAAGACGTGATATCTACTCCTAGTTGTGTATAGACATTCACCATATTTAGAGTTCCCAAACCATTTCGCTCAGATTTATCTAACTTCTTACGGTATTTATGGTCATCTCCACTTTTCGGGATTAACAATCCTCCATGTCCAACTTTCCCACCTTCAACCGTTAACCCAAAATCAGCTGCTGCGAAACGCCCTTCGGCAGCAATTCCGACAAGCATAGATGTTGGGATATGCGCATCACGATTAGGGTTCATAAATGAAATCTTTGGTCCGATACCAATATGACCTCCAATGTCTTGAACACCCATCGTAATAGGGCTCACGGTAACATCATACGTGGTAGTGGTGTAAATATAATTACCTGATCGGTAAGAAGATGACTGAATATTGGAGACAGAAGTCATCGTTCCAGAGGCTTGTACCATTTTAGGATTGAAGAACCATTTTAAAGCATCAAAACGTAATGTGCCAGAAGGGTAAAACGTAAATCGTTTTGAATAACCATCCATCTCTCCTTTTTTAGAAAGCCCAATTTTCATGTTGAAGTTTCCTTCGATTGAAACGAATGGTAGGCGTATACGATATCCTGGATTGATTCCAAAGTACCATAGTTTATCAGTTGCTTTAGATGAATTTGTGAACTTATCTTTAAAACCAAAATAACCGATTCCTCCAGCGATAACTGGGTGACCACGCAATACATTGAAGGCGCTTTTTTGTCTTCCAAAAGCTAAAAGTGTTATTGGATAATTAACTCCCGCATATAAATGTGTTCCATAATCTTCTTCTAATCGATTCCCTTCTCTTAAAATATAAGATGTGCCAAATCCTAATTTCAATTCGACAACATCGAATAGTGCATTTGCTTCCATCCACGGTTCGTTGATAGTTACTTTATTACCAAAAGTAGGTGTGTAAAGAGAAGCTCCAAGACCACCATGACTTTTATCTAATTTATGTTCTATTTTTCGCTTTTTTTTACGAAATTCCTTTTTTGCTGTTTTATCGACTGTTTGTTGAGCAATTACTGTTGAATTAAAACTTATTATAAGGATAAGTAAAAGGGTTAGAGCTTTCATCATTTTATATTTTGTGCAAATATAGAGTATCTAGTATTTAAATCGATACGCAATATGCCGTAGTTTGAACAATTTATTGATCTTCATAAGCGTTTAAACAATAAATTTTTACATTATTTCCATTTCATTATACATTTAAAATAGTATTTTCGTTATCAGATGATGAAACAGATTGCAATATTCATAAGTATCCTATTTGCTTTGAACGCTCAGAGTCAAACATGTGATCAGGTATATATACACGGTCGAGCAGTTGATACGACGTTGTCGGGTAATGCTTTTTATAATCTGATGGTGATCAATACAACGAATGGAAGAGGTGTTTTTGGTTCTCCAAATGGTAGTTTCTCCAGTTATTGTCGTCCAAACGATTCTATTACTATTTCGGTGAAAGGATATTATACACTGGGTTTTCGCGTAATACCAAATGAGGATTGCCAAATGTCATTCTTTGGTATTTTAGAACCAGAATATCAAGCACTTCAAAAAGTGGTCATTAAACCGTTAAAAACGTTGAATCAAATAAGAGAAGAACGGGAATCATTAGCAATGCGTGAAACAAAGACTGTGACAGGAGTAAGTGTTTTAGAAAGTCCAATTACAGCACTTTATGAAGCATTCTCCAAGAAGGTAAAAGCAAAGAAATGGTTGTCCGAACAGCGCTATAAAGATAGTCAACGAGAAGTTCTAAAGGATTTGCTGCGTTTGTATAATTTATACGATATTGTTAAACTTCCAGAAGATGAATTTGACCAATTTGTGGATTTCTTAAATGTTGATGATAATTTCTTGAAAACAGCTAGTGAAATGGAATTGGTGACATTTGTTAAAGATAAATTTGAACATTATCAACGTCTTAAATTAGAAGGGCCTAACTCAATCAACAGATGAATTTAGTCCGTCTTGTGCTTTTGACAAATCCGAATGAAATTATCGAATAGCAAACAACCTAGGTTTCCCGAAACCTCTGGGTGGAATTGAACGCCATAAAATGGTTTTTCCTTATGCTTCATTGCTTCGTTAATACAAGCGTCAGAAACGGCTAAATGTATGAAGTTTGGTGGAATAGAAATCGTTTCATGATGATCTTCCATCATTAAAAATTCTTTGGCAAATTTATTAAACAAATCATCTTCTTGCAAGACTTCTATTGTTTGCCAATCTCTATCTTCTTTTTGAAGAGAAACAGCTGCACCATAGGCCAGTCCGAGTAGTTGATGACCAAAACAAATACCTAAAATAGGTTTCTCAAATGCTTTTATCCAAGTCGTTTTCTCCATATATGGCTCAAGATCGACTTCAGTCAATAAAATGGGGTTTCCTGAAATAACGACACCTAAATATCGGTCTAAATCGACTGATGAAAGTTCTTCTAGTTTTATGGTTTCATAATCCATAAATTCATCGATACACTTTTCAATGTACGGAACTTTATTGGAGCCACAGTCAACAACTAATATCATCCGTTACTGTATTAATTCGCCAATTCCTTGACGGATAATTTCAATATCTCCATCCGCACAATTAACCACGGTAGAAGCGTATAAATTACCCATTCCACCATCAATAATTAGGTCTACTTTTTCATCTAAACGACTATATATTTCCGATGGATCGTTCAAATACTCTAAAATTTCGTCTTCGTCATCTGCTAAAGATGTGGTCGCAATCGGTTTCCCAAATTCTTCCGAAATTTTCAAAAGAATATCATTTTTGGGAATACGAATACCAATTTCCTTTCGATTCGAATCAAACAACCGAGGAATTTCATTGGTTGCTGTAAGAATGAAGGTAAAAGGACCTGGTAAATTATGCTTCATCACTTTAAATACCGAGCGATCAATCTGTTTCACATATTTTGAAACGTCACTTAAACTATGACAAATAATAGAAAATTTAGCTTTATTAAGTTTAATTCCCTTGAATCTTGCTAAATTTTCTAATGCTTTTTTATTGTATAAATCGACACCAATAGCATAGACAGAGTCCGTAGGAAACACCAGTAAACCACCATCGTTTAACACTTTCACTGCTTGTTGTATTAAGCGGTCATCAATATTATGCGGATTAATTTCGATTATCATTTGATCTTTATAAAATATTAAATTGAACTAAATTTGTTATTCAAAGATAAGTATTATTGTGAAGATATGATAGTGTTCTCGCCATTTCCTCCGATTGAAATGTAAATATTACAATCGATTAAAGTTTCAACCACCCGTTAGTTTCTTAATTTCATTCAACTTCATCAATGCTTCAACCGGTGTTAATGTATTGATATCGATACTCACTAACTCTTCTCTAATTTGCTCTAAAACAGGATCATTCAACTGAAAAAAACTCAATTGCATGTCTTTACTGTTGATAGCCTCTTTGATTTTATCTTTTTCCGTATAACCACTTGCAGATTCCATTTTTGCCAGCATTTTATTTGCCGTTGAAATAATCTGAGTGGGCATTCCAGCCAATTTTGCCACGTGGATACCAAATGAATGTTCAGAACCGCCTTCCACTAATTTCCGTAGGAAAAGAATCTTATTACCCATTTCTTTTACCGCTACATTGAAATTCTTGATACGCGGATAATTGATACACATATCATTCAACTCGTGATAATGTGTAGCGAAAAGCGTTTTTCCTTTGTAAATCGGATGTTCATGAAGGTATTCCGTAATCGCCCAAGCAATTGAGATGCCATCATAGGTACTCGTTCCACGGCCAATTTCATCGAGTAGAATTAAACTGCGCTCCGATAAATTATTCAAAATACTAGACGTTTCATTCATTTCCACCATGAACGTCGATTCGCCGGAAGAAATATTATCTGAAGCGCCAACACGTGTAAATACCTTGTCAAGAACACCGATTCTCGCTTTAGAAGCAGGAACAAAACAACCCATTTGCGCCATTAAGCAGATGAGTGCCGTTTGACGTAAAATAGCACTTTTACCAGACATGTTTGGACCTGTCAACATGATAATTTGTTGTGTGTCATTGTCCAAGTAAACATCGTTTGCTATAAAAACTTCGCCGTTCTTTAATTGCTTTTCAATTACTGGATGACGTCCATCTTTTATGTCAATAACAAACGAATCATCCACATTTGGTAAAGTGTAGTTATTTTCAAAAGAAACCACGGAGAAACCAAGTAAACAATCCAACGAAGCTAACAAATTGGCATTGAGTTGAATCGGTAGAATGTATTCGGTCATTTGAGCAATCAGTCCTTGTAAAATACGTGCTTCAATAGCGTATATTTTATCTTCTGCACCTAAAATCTTCGTTTCAAATTCCTTCAATTCTTCGGTGATGTAGCGTTCTGCATTGACCAATGTCTGCTTGCGTATCCAATCCGTTGGAACTTTATCTCTATGCGTATTTGTGACTTCTAAATAATATCCGAAAACGTTGTTGAAACTTATTTTAAGGCTTGGAATTCCAGTGCGTTCCGATTCTCGCTGCTGTAATTGATTCAAATATTCTTTTCCTGTAAAGGCGATTCCTCTAAGGTCGTCCAATTCTTCATCCAATCCGCTATTGATAACGGGGCCTTTACCAATTTGATTGGCAGGATCGTCATCGAGTGTCGTTTCAATTAATTGAATGAGTGCATTACAAGGATTTAGCTGATCTGAAATTCGGTTTAACGCTTTTGATTTTTCAGCAAAAAGTAAATTTTTTATAGGAGCGATTACGGCTAAATTTCGCTGTAACTGTTTGATTTCTTTTGGTGTTACTTTTCCAACAGCCACTTTGGAGACAATCCGTTCAATATCGCCAATCGTTGAAAGTAATTGACGTAATTCTGTGCGTAATTTTTCATTGTCAAAGAAGGATTTAACGGCATTTAAACGTTCTTTAATCGGATTTAAATCCTTCAGTGGTAAAACCATCCAACGCTTCAATAAACGACCACCCATTGGAGTTAATGTTCTATCGATAATATCGAGTAGCGTAGTGGCACGTTCATTTGTCGAGTGAATCAGTTCTAAATTTCGAACCGTAAATCGGTCTAGCCAAACGTATTTTTCTTCTTCAATACGAGCAATCGAAGTGATGTGTCCAATTTGATGATGTTGTGTTTCTGATAAGTAATGTAAAATAGCACCCGCAGCGATAATTCCCATGGAAATCGGTTCAATACCGAAACCTTTTAAATCCTTTGTGCCGAAATGTTTGGTCAAGCTATCGTTGGCAAAATCACTTTGAAAAACCCAATCTTCTAAACGATAAGTGTGGTATTTATCACCGAATTTTTCAATAAAAAGTGAATTGTATTTCTTTTGAAAAATGATTTCACTCGGTTCAAACCCTTGAATGAGTTTATCAATATAGGCATAATCACCTTGAGCCACCATATATTCACCAGTAGAAGCATCTAAGAACGAAATTCCATGAATGTTTTTGTCAAAATGAATGGCGCAAAGGAAGTTATTTTTCTTTTGCTCTAAAACTTGGTCATTAAAGGAAATCCCAGGCGTAACTAATTCTGTCACACCGCGTTTCACAATACCTTTCACCAATTTTGGATCTTCTAACTGGTCGCAAATTGCTACTCGTTCGCCTGCACGAATCAATTTCGGCAGATACGTATCCAAAGAATGATGCGGAAAACCAGCTAATTCAATTTTTGAATCACCATTTTTTCGACCCGTTAATACAATTCCGAGAATTTTTGACGCTTTAATGGCATCTTCACTAAAGGTCTCATAAAAGTCGCCCACACGAAATAAAAGTAAAGCGGAAGGATGCTTTGCCTTGATTTGATTGTATTGACGCATTAAAGGGGTTTCCTCTGAAGATTTTTTAGCCATTCGGTTTTAGTTTTGACAAATATAAGAACAAGAAATGATATGCTTTGGTTTAAAAATAGGTAGTTTTGCACTAAAATA
>JBEBRN010000088.1:0-10205 GCA_040394775.1 Taishania pollutisoli | reverse complement strand
GAAATCCATCAAGGAAATCCCGCTTTTAAAAAACTTTTATCGGACAGTAGTGATTCTGTAATTAAAAAACGCGTTTAACCAAGTTAAACGCGTTTTTTAGTATCCAATCTTAAGCCTTTTCTTACTTGTTTTTTAACAAGTCACGAATTTCAGATAATAATATTTCTTCGTTAGATGGAGTAGGAGCTGGTGCTGCAATTTCTTCTTCCACTTCCTTCTTCTTCTTCTTAATGCTCTGCATTTTATTCATTCCTTTAATAATCATGAATAAAACAAAACCAACAATAATGAAATTAATGATTGCGGCTAAGAATTTTCCATATTTCATCGCGCCCCAAGCTAATTCTTCTAAATTTTTAACGCCCGCAGCTTCAATCGCTGGATTTAGGATTGCTGGTGTAATAATGTCTGCCACTAATGAAGTAACAATTGTTGTAAACGCTGCTCCTATTACAACGGCAACAGCTAAATCAACCACATTACCACGCATTAAAAATGCCTTAAACTCTTTTAACATAGATATTTACTTTAAAATTTATGTCGTAAAAGTACGATATTTTTAATTAAATAAATCGAATTTATTTATCTTTCATTAATGCGTGTCCACATTCATTACAATACTTACTCGTAGCATTATTGATGTTTTCACACTTTTCACACACGACTTTTAGATTGCCTTGCAAACGTTTAATGTTTCCAGTTGCAATAGCACCAGACATTATTGCCGTAGGAACTGCAATAATTGCATAACCTGCTAACATAATAATGGAAGAAACAAATTTACCTAGTGGTGTCATAGGGGTAATGTCTCCAAATCCAACGGTTGTAATGGTAACAATGGCCCAATAGATACTAGCTGGAATACTTTCGAAACCAGGAGTTCCCTCTTCAATAACAAACATAAAGGAACCCAATAATATCACTAGAATAAATATAAAGGACATAAAGACTGCTATCTTATAGAAACTAGCTTTCATAATTTGCGCTAATTCATATCCCTCTGAGATAAATTTAAAAAGGCGTAATACTTTGAATACTCGTAGAAGTCGTACAATTCGAATAACTTGAATGGTTTGAAATCCAGTGATTAATAACGAGAATATAGATGGGAAAACAGCTAAGAAGTCAATGACTCCCCAAAAGCCAAATAGATACTTTTTTCTATCTTTAGCAGCATAGATTCGTAAGAAATATTCTATTAAAAAAGAAACAGTAAAAAACCAGTCTAATGAATATAAAAGGCTGTGATAGTGAGCATTTACGATAGGAATACTGTGAAGTATAATGGTGATAATACTTGCTAAAATAAAGATCATCAAAACAATATCAAACAGCTTTCCAAGTGGTGTGTTTGTATCGAATATAATTAATTTAAGACGACTTCTCAGATTGATAGTCTCTCCGATATTCTGAATGTAGTCTATTGCTTCCTTCTGTTTTTTCTTTATTTTCTTCCTCATACGGATTTATTTCATCCTAATTCTTTGGTAAAAATAGAAAAAATAGTAACTAAAGCAACTCTTTTAACTCGTTAATGAAGCGTTCAGCAAAGGCATTAGCTGTCTTTTCGTCAAAGCTCTCGGAATAAATACGGATAATTGGTTCGGTATTGCTTTTTCTCAGATGCACCCATTCCTTCCCAATGTAAATCTTCACACCGTCAGTTGTGTCGACTTCTTCATTTTTATATTTATCCGCAATTTCTGCTAATAATTTATCGACATTAATTTCAGCTGTTAATTCAATTTTATTTTTAGAGATGACATATGTAGGATAACTATCTCTTAATGCTGAAATACTAGTGTTTTTTTGAGCTAAATGAGATAAGAATAATGCTACACCAACGAGTGCGTCTCTTCCATAATGTAGTTCAGGGTAAATGATACCACCATTCCCTTCACCACCGATAACCGCTTGGATGTCTTTCATTTTTTGGACTACATTCACTTCTCCAACGGCAGCTGCTTCATAAATCAATCCTTTCGCTTCGGTGATATCTCGCAATGCTCTTGTTGATGATAAATTAGAAACAGTATTTCCGGATGTATGTGAGATAACATAATCGGCTACAGCTACAAGTGTATATTCCTCGCCAAACATACTTCCATCTTCGCATACAAATGCTAAACGATCAACGTCTGGGTCAACAGTAATTCCTAAGTCTGCCTTTGTTTCTCCAATCATCTTAGCTAAGTCGCCAAGATGTTGCGGTAAAGGCTCTGGATTGTGAGGGAAATGACCCGTAGGTTCACAGTATAATTCGGTTATTTGGGTCACACCTAACTTCTTTAAAAGCATAGGAATAGCAATGCCACCAGTTGAATTTACGGCATCAACTACTATTTTAAAATTTGCTTTTTGAATAGCGCTTAAATCTACCAAAGGCAACTTTAAAATCATATCTATATGACGTTCGATATAATCATCGATAGCTGTCATCTTCCCTAAATCATCTATTTCTGCAAATGTAAAAGCATCTTTTTCAGCGAGAGCAATAATTTGCTCTCCATCATTTCCTGAGATGAACTCTCCTTTATTATTGAGTAATTTAAGGGCATTCCATTGTTTGGGGTTATGACTTGCTGTTAAGATAATACCACCATCGGCATTTTCCGCTACAACTGCAATCTCAACAGTAGGAGTGGTTGATAATCCCAAATCTACTACGTCGATTCCAAGGCCGATAAGAGTAGATGCTACTAAGGTACTAACCATTTCACCTGAAAGACGAGCGTCTCTACCGATAACGACTTTCATCTTACCCGTTGCCTTTTGACCTCTTAACCAAGTACCATATGCAGCAGCAAATTTAACGATGTCAATAGGAGTTAAGTTTTGATCTACTGATCCTCCAATTGTCCCGCGTATTCCGGAAATAGATTTAATCAGTGTCATTCTTTAATTGTCTAAAAAGTCGTTGTTTTCTAAAGCTCTCTTTAATGCGATCATTTTTAAACAAGCTATAGCTGTATCTGTTCCTTTATTCCCATGTTTTCCACCAGAACGCGCCAATGATTGTTCAATGTTGTTATCTGTTAAAACACAGTACATAACGGGAGTATGATAATCTAATCCTACTTGCATAATACCTTGTGTTGCTCCTTGACAAACGAAATCAAAATGTTTAGTTTCGCCTTGGATAACGACACCAATTGCAATAACAGCATCTATATCAGTGTTCTCGAGTAATAATTGACAGCCAAGAGGTAATTCAAACGTTCCAGGAACGTAATGAATAAGTATATTTTCCTCTTTCACACCATTTTCCAATAATGCTTTTTTAGCACCATTTGATAGTGCGTCTGTGATAGAACTGTTCCATTCTGAAACAACAATGCCGACTTTGTAATCGGCACCATTAGGGACTGTGTTCTTATCGTAATCTGAAAGATTTCTAAAAGACGTAGCCATATCTTAACTTAGTTTTGGGTTCTTGAAATATACTTTTCGATCGATTTTATTGAACCGTAATTTGGATATTCCTTGTTGATTTGTGTGTAAAGCTCAAAAGCTTCCTTCTTCTGATTTAACTTTTCAGAAACTAAAGCAGCTTTGAATAGATTTTCAGGAGTTGTTTTATCATTTACATTTTTCTTTGCAGCTTTCATATATAGCTCCTTCGCTTTCTTGTAGTTTTTCATTTCAGAATAACAATCTCCTTGAAGACTAATAGTAGCAATAGAAAGGAATGTGTCGTCTAATTTAACGCCTTCTAATTCTTTTAATGCTTTTTTATACTCACCTTTCTCCATTAATTCTCTTGCTAAGATGAATTGGCTTAATTCACCACCAATTTTACCGTCAAACTTTTTAACACCTCTTTTTGCTTCGTCAATAGCTAAATCAACTGAATCTAATGAAGCATAGTTTAATGCGGTATAGTAAGAATCTTTAGATTTCTCATTCTTAGGAGTAAAAACGAAATAATCATATGCAAAATAACCAATCACAACAAGCATAATTGCTCCAAGTCCATAAGTTGCCAAACGAAATTTCTTGTTAGTTTTTAACGCATCTCTGAAATCAAGGTCTTTTAAATCTTCAAACATTTTATAAATATTAGTGTTGCAAAATTAATTTTTTTTTCAAACATTCAGCCATATATCTGCCATTTATTTTAAAATGTAGAAAATGGGGCTGAAAAAAGTGTGCTTTTTATTATTCTTTATATATTAAAACAGTTAGTAATTAGCACTTTAACTACTGAATGTTCACCTTTTCTTTTATGATTTGAGCAAGCTCAATTGGTGATTTCTTTTCAATAATTAGTGTATGATGCGCCTTTTCAAAATACTTTTCTCTTGATTGAAGTTTTTCAGCGATGAATATTTTCAATTCTTCATCTGTTTTATTTCTCAATAAGGGGCGAGTAGTGGTATCTTCTTTTAATCGTCCGAATAGTTTATCATTATGAGCTTTAAGATAGATGACCGTTCCTAATTGACGCATTTTAGTCATATTATTATTATAACAAGGTAATCCTCCGCCAACAGCTACCACAATTTCTTTTAAATCCTTTATGGATGAAATGAGTTTAGCTTCTTTCTCTCTAAAATAATCTTCTCCTTTTTGTTCAAAAATAGAAGTGATTGACTGTTTCTCTTCATGCTCAATCCACTGATCGGTGTCCAAGAAAGAATAGTGTAGTAATGCAGCTAATTCCTTACCGACGGTCGTTTTTCCGGCTCCCATAAATCCAATCAAAAAGATATTGCTCATATGCTAAAAAAAAGTCCGACAATAAATTGCCGGACTAATATACTAAAGAAAAAGATAATTCTTATTCAACAACGATTTTTTGAATTGCCATACGGCCATCGTTTGTTTGAACTCTTACTTGGTAAATTCCAGCAGGCATTGTGCTCACATTTACATTGTAAATAGATTGTGTTGCAGGAATTGTCGCTGTAAAAACAGTTTTACCTAATAAATCTACGATAGCAATTGTTGATTCCCACTGATTGCTAGGAATTTCAATTGTCAAATCAGAAGATGTAGGATTAGGATATGCAGAGAAATATAATTTATCAGCAATATTATTGGTATTCAATAAACCTGTCTCACATAGATTATGATAGGTGAATCCCATCATGTCATCCATTGTCTCAGACAATTGAGTAGGATTTTGAAGGAAACCACAGTGACCTCCGGTTAAATAGTTTTTGTATTTAGCGCTAACGCCTTGACCGTTAGAACGAATAAAAATTAATGAATCACCGTATAAGTCAACAGGAATTGTCATTCCCATAACATTAGGTTGACCATATAAGTAAGGAACGATATCGTCATCAGTAGTATGAATACCATAATATGGTTGATCACCTGCATTAATCCATGTAGTATCCATTACAGCTCCACACATACTTAAGTTCATTTGTGGAACACTGCTTACTCCTGGAGTTCCAGAATTTCCTTCAAGACCACCTTGAGCTGTCATATATGCCATTAAATCTGTAGGTACTTCACTATCTTTATCTAAGTAGGTAACATGATTTGTCATAATTGCACCTGCTGAAACACCTCCAGTTATAATTAAATCTGGGTTAATTCCGTAAGGGTTACCATTATCTGCTGAGTTTCTTACGTAACGAATTGATGCTCTCATGTCATGAATTGCACGAACAACTGCTTGTTTAAACGCTGGACCAAGGTTTGTGAAAACAGAAGCGTCTACAGCTAATAAACGGTAATTAATAGTGATAGCAACATATCCCATTGATGCCATATACTTACACATTGCTGCTACATCAGCTTTATCTCCTCCAATAAATGACCCTCCGTGAGCTAATAGGATAACCGCACGACTATTATCAGCATCATTTTTTGGAAAGTAAACATCCATATACAGGTCTTCGTTTGTTACACCGTCTTGTTTAAAGTTAGATCCGTACTTTACATTCATAACAGAGTCAATATCCGTGAAGATGACTTGTTTGTATCTATTTCCAGAGCAATCTTGTGCGTTTGCTTGTGTTGTAACCAGAGCGGCTAAAGCAATACCAAGCGTTAGTAAAATTTTTTTCATAGTTAATTTATATTATAATTTGTTTACTAAAGTACAAAAAAATAAATACTATCAATCAATTATTGTGAGAAATATTAAATAAAAAAATCTCTGATCGTTTATGCAATCAGAGATTTTTATTCTTTCCGTTTAATGATTAAGTATTATTTTATAGTAATCCACTTATTTTTGGCTTTCCAAACACGATATTTTACTTGCATGTCATTAGGAATATATATCACAACAGGTAACTTTGAATTATAGTCGATTACTTTACTTTGACCTGTGACAAACTTCATTATTTTTCCATCATCAACACATCCCATTTTAGTACCAGCAACATTTCCATCTGATTTAAAATCATAATAGGGATAGCCCCAGCCGCTCAATTCTGATTCTTTGATATTTCCCATTAAGAAAAACGTATTGCATTTATCTACCTCCACTTCTTTACCAACTGTTAATTCAATTTTTAATAGATTTTCATTCCTCTTTTCAGATAAATTAATTACTACTTTTTTATACCCTTCTGGTGCTTCAGGAAACTTAGAAATATCGATAGTGCCTTGAGCAATAGCGCTCATCCCTAAAAATATCATCACAACAAACAAAAATGTTTTTTTCATATTTAATCTTTTAAATTGATTAGGATATAAGCAAAGAGTATACCGAAAAAGTGCCATGCAATAATGGCAGGTAGCCTCTTTAAACTTACTTAATGGCTAATTTTAAGCCGTCATAAGCTGGAAGTACATTTGAAGGCAACTTTTTGACAAGATCTTCACTCTTTCCTAAATGATGCGAAATGTGTGTTAAATAAGCTTGCTTCGGTTGAATACGTTCAATGAGTTCCAATGCTTCTCGGAGATTAAGGTGTGAGATATGTTGTTCTTCCCTTAGTGCATTAATAACAAGTATTTCAGTTCCTCTTATTTTTTCTAATTCTTCTTCACTAATTGTCTTGCAGTCAGTGATATAAGTGAAGTTTTCAATTCTAAATCCCAAAACAGGTAAATTATAATGCAAAACTTCAATGGGAATAACTTTCACCTCGTCCTGCAAGAAGAATGGCGTGTCTTTATCAATATGAATAAGATTTAATCGAGGAACACCTGGATATTTTACTTCTGAAAAAGCATAAAAGAAATCACGTTTGAGTGCTCTTTCTACTAAATCGTCACAATATATATCCATATCTCTATTGTTTAGATAATTGAACGGACGGACATCATCCAATCCTGCAACATGGTCTTTGTGTTCATGGGTAAATAGAATACCCTCCAACTGTTTGACATTTTCTCGTAACATTTGGTAACGGAAATCAGGCCCAGCATCTACTGAATAATTTTTACCGTTTATCTCTATCAAAATAGAAGACCGCAAACGTTTATCGTGCTTATCTTTTGAGGAGCAAACAGAACACTCACATCCAATTAAAGGAATTCCTTGCGAAGTACCTGTTCCAAGAAATGTTACATTGAATGAGTTGAGTGACATATTATTTTTTTTGTGTGATAAATTTCATCAGAATAATTCCCCAACCAATAATCATCAATAATCCTCCAACAGGAGTTATCAATGCAAATGCCTTTCCTAAGTCAATACCATGGATGGTTTTGGTAGATAAAAAATAGATAGACCCTGAAAAGAGAAGTGTACCAATCCATAATAAATAAACAGGTGTTTTTAAAGAGAATTTGAGGTAGTTTTGAATACCAACTAGTAACAATAATCCTATTCCTGTATACATTTGAATTCGTACCCCTGTTTCAAAAGAGGAAATTTTGTCATCAGCTAAACCTGCTGTTTTTAAGGCATGCGCAGCGACTGCTCCAAGAATTATACCTAAAAAGATAAGTAATATACCTGAAATAATCATTTTTCGGGTGGTCTGTTCTGTATTCATTGCATTAATATTTTAGCGTTTTCAATAGCTGCATCACTTACTTTATCACCACTCATCAATCCAGCAATTTCGAGGAGTCTTTCTTCTTCACTTAGTTTCTGGACGAATGTTTTTGTGACACTATCTTCTTCTTTTTTAAATACTTTAAGATGGTGTTGTCCTTTGGCAGCTACTTGTGGTAAATGAGTAATAGAGAATAATTGCATGTTTCGCCCCATTTCTCCTAGCATTTGTCCCATCTTTAAAGCAACTTCACCGGAAACACCAGTGTCAATTTCGTCTAAAAGTAACGTTGGTAATTTCTTTTTGACAGAAAGTAATCTTTCTAACACTAGCATCAAACGGGATAATTCACCACCACTTGCTGCTTTATCAATTGGTTGTGGAGCACTTCCTTTATTGGAAGTGAATAGTAATTCCACTTCGGTGCATCCTGTTTCTGTAAAGTCTTCAAGTTTGGTCAACTGGATAGCGATTTTTGCACCTGGTAATTTTAGTTGCTCCAACAATTTGGTCACTTGTTCTTCTATGGTTTCTTTGGAGGAAATTCTCAGTTGGTGAATAGCATCAGCACTTTGTTTAAGTTTTTTACTTATCTCTTTAAACTCTTGCTGTGCTACTTTGACTTCTCTTTCTAAATCTTCAGAAGAGGAGTTTAAAGCTAAGTACTGATCTAATATTTCGACTAGTTCTACCTGAGAATTAACTTTATTTTTCTTTAGTTGACGATTGTAAAAATCTAATTGATGAATGATAAGTTTTTGAGTTTCTTCATCTATTGTAATAGAATCGGCCGCATCTGTTGCTTCATTCGATACGTCTTTTAATTCGACGATAATTGAATGTAAACGAGAACTCAATTCTTCAAGCTTTGGATGCAAGTGCTGTAGTTTTCCTATTTGACTTACAACTGAATTCAAGGGAGATGAAACACCGTTTTCTCCTTCAATAGTTGTATTTATCGTTGAAAATTGCTGAATGATTTCAGTCGCATTTTCTAACTGAACCAATTGCTGTTCAAGTTCCTCAAAATTGGTGTCCTCTAATTTTAGCGCTTGTAATTCCTGAATTTGAAATTGGTTATAATCTGCGTCTTTGGAAGCCTGAAGTAACTGTTCTTCAAGTGTGTTTATTTTGCTTTTTAAGGATTTCCACGTTTTAAAATCCTTTTGATAGTCGGTTATATATACACCAGCCAAGTCATCAACTAAATCGAGTTGGAATTTTTTAGATTTAAGTGCTTGCGTATGATATTGAGAATGAATTTTAATTAACTGAGTAGTTAATTGATTTAAAATACTTAAAGAAACAGGTGTGTCATTTATAAAAGCGCGAGATTTTCCATTGGAGGATATTTCACGTCGAATTAATGTTTCAGCTTGGTAGTCAATGTCGTTGTTTTTGAAGAAGTCATCTAGTTGTAAATCTTCTATTTGAAAAGTAGCTTCTACAACCGTCTTTTGATTTGAATCACGAATGACACTATAATCGGCACGTTCTCCAAGAATTAAGTTTAGGGCTCCTAAAATAATGGACTTTCCAGAACCTGTTTCACCCGTAAATACTGTAAAACCACTCGAGAATTCTAAATTAATAGATTCAATTAATGCAAAATTCCGAATGTGTAACTCTTTTAACATCAGTTCAATATTTCCATGTACTGTGAAGAATTTATCGGATCTAATTTTTTTAATAAGTTAACAATCGCGGTTTTATCTTCCTGATTAGCATCGCTGTACAACGATTTAAATTCATTTTTCTTTCCTTGAATAAATTCCACCACATTCACAGAGTTAGGACGGGTTTGACCAATGGAAGTGAGCTGGTTTAATGATTCATAAATTGATTTTAATCCATCATTGTAGTTTTCATACAAAATATCCATTCCCTTTCTATGATAATCATAAAAACAATTTCTCAATGGTTCGAATAATTGACTCAATGTATTGTCTACTAAGTTATAGCGGCTTTTTTTCTTTGGGTCGTTGTTTGACCAACCGATATCTCGAGATGATTGCGCTAGATTTACGATACTAAAAGCTTGTTCAAAATAAGCAGTTCCACCTTTTGGGCTAAATGAATCATAATCTAAACCGATCATATAGTATGCATAGAAGGCTAGGATAGAGGATAAATTACTTCTGTATTGATTAGGTGCAAAATTAACTACAGTGTTTCTAGAATACTCAATAGTGACATTTTCATCCACATGCTTAAATAGAATGGTATTGTATGAGGTATTGAAAACAGGGCGTGACAACTGAATTTGCATGGAGCCTTCATAAACTCCTTGTG
>JBEBRN010000087.1:0-10341 GCA_040394775.1 Taishania pollutisoli | reverse complement strand
GAAACAAGCGGTATGAATTCTCGAACCACTTAGGGAATGTATTGACAGTACTCTCAGACAAGCCTATCCCACATGACAACGGCGGAACGGTCGATTATTGGCAAGCCAGTATCATGTCTGCTTATGATTACTCACCATTTGGTGTAATGCTCACAGGAAGAACATTTGACGGGAAGCAAACCATTTGTCACGATTCAACCACTCATACCACCCAAAAACCAATCGAAGAAGGATTTAGTTCTTGGGGAAGTTGGACAGCGATGGGCAATGGATTGGTGACCTATGTTTCAGCACATATGCAAGTTAGCAATCCGAATTCTTCTAAAAAGAACATCGGTGCAACCAAATCATTTACAGTAGGAACAGGCGTTCATAGCGTTAGTTTCAATATTATTGGCAACACGTGTGCAACGATTGTGCTTTGGCCTCCAAGCTCGACTCCTAAGACCATTAATGTGTCTGTCAGAGATAACTCCAATAACATTGTTGCGAGTGGAAATTACACCACAGCTGGAACATATAGCTTAAGTTTCACTCCAAGCACACCAGGGGCAACGTATAAGATAGAATTCTACATGACCAATGCTTCACCATTCTGCTATTTCCAAGTAGATGATGTGCTGATTTCGTATGATGATGTGTCAACGCTTACTGTTTGCAAAGATGTTGAAAATAGCTATCGTTACGCCTTCAATGGACAAGAAAAGGACGATGAGATTAAAGGTAAAGGAAACTCATATAACTATACTTATCGAATGCACGATACGAGACTAGGAAGATTCTTTGCTGTGGACCCGTTGAGTGCGAAATATCCATGGAATTCGAGTTATGCGTTTAGTGAAAATAGGGTTATTGATGGAGTTGAGTTGGAAGGGCTTGAAGTATTTGTTGGCACTGAGACTAAAGGTACAGGACACGTTTTTCTTGCTGTTATTACTGAAGGTGAACTTACTGTTTATACATACGGAAGGCATGGTCAAATAACAGGAGTAGGTTTGACAGGTGAAGGAGTTTTGATAACATTGACAGGTGGTGAAGCATGGAACTATTTGAATACAGAAGTTAAACAAATGGAAGCCGAAATTTGGGAAATTAAAGATGTGGGCGTAGAGGGTTTAATGCAACGAATGAAATGGGCGCATAATAAAGGTACGACTCCAAAAGGTTGGAAATCTGATTCAAAAGATAAAAAAGGAGTCACAATTGATGATTATAGCGTATCTTCTTCAAATTGTACAACTCATTCAATGGCGTGGCTTATTAGGGAAGGAACTAATGTTTTTAAAGAAACGGATATTTTTGGAGAGAAATATAATGAATGGTTCATTCTACCAGAATCATTAGAAGAATATTTTTGGAAATCTGAAAATAAAAATGTTAAGTTGGCAACAGAAAGAATAAAAACGAAGATTGCAGCTTATGAGAAAAAGAACCCAATAGGGTCTGGGGGTTATCAACAAAGCAGTTCAGGTTCATCTGGTAACAGTTCAGCTTCTACCTCTGGACAATCTTCCGTTGGCTCAGGTTCGAGTAGTGGGGGTACATCATCAAGTGGAGCACATGGTGCGGGAAGTTCATCAAGTGGAAATAGTAACAAAAAATCATCAAAATCAAGTGCCAGCTTTTAATAAAAAAATAATTATATGAAATTATTGTCTTACATCATTCCAATTATTAGCATACTAATTTTACTTCTTTTTTTAATTGTTATACAATTAGACATTAAATTTTCTTTTGGAGTTGACCAGACTCAGTATGTTTTTAAGAAGGGGCAAGAGTTAGCTGGAAGAGCAAATATGTTTATTAGTTTATTAGTTATTTTGGATATCCTTTTAATTGGAATATTTTTTCTTCAAGGAAGAAAAAACAAAAAGAATTAGAAAAGTGAGATAAAAATCCTAATAGCGTAATTAATTCTTGGACACAAAGTTTAGTAATAACATTAAATTTGTGTCATGAGTTTACATCGAAGAAAATGGAATCAAAAAGAGAAAGAAGAGATACTTCTTTATTTAGAAGATCATGGAGTTTCTAAGACTTCTCGAGAGTATAATATTTCTACAGCAACGCTCTACAACTGGAAAAACAAATATGAGGAGTTAGGTTTTGAAGGCCTTGAAAATGGCGCTAAAACGGCTCTAGAAAGAGAGTTGACTCAACTTAAGCGCGAAAATAGCGAGCTTAAAAAAATGGTTGCAGAGAAAGAGCTTGCAATAAGAGTCAAAGACTCTTTATTAAAAAAAAATGCATCACTAAAGAGGAAAAAATAATGGTTTTAGATGATTATTTGGAACAAGATTTACCCTTAAATCCCTTATTAAAAATCTTGGGATTACCCCGTAGTTCTTACTATTATCAACCAACAGGAACCAAAGCAGGAAAGAGAGAAGCTTCTTACTTTTACAAGAATGGAATACCTGTTCTTAAGCAAACGCTTCTTGAAGATATTAACGCACTATTATCTCAAGAATTTGTCGATTACGGATATTACAAGACCTATATTCACCTCAAGAATGAACTAAAATATGTTATTGGATCTTCTCGCACCTACAAGATTATGAAAGAGAATAAATTACTCAAATTTCAAAGAAATAAGCAACAACGCAAAAATCGAAACTGGGTAAAAGATTTAGTTCCACAAGTGGAACATCCATTTAATTTTCTAGAGTTTGATATAAAATTTGCTTACATCCAGGGCACAAGAACAAATGTGATGGTACTTACCGTTCTCGATGTTTTTAGTCGCTGGAATTTAGGACACTACATTTCAAATAATATCAAACAAGAGGATGTAATCAATCTTTTCGAAAAGATAGCTACCGAACATCAACTGCCAGAAAGATTTATTGTCAGAAACGATAATGGAAGTCAATTTGTAGCTAGTAAGGTTCAGGAGTATTTTATAAAAAACAATGTCATTCAAGAATTCACTAAACCTTCAACTCCTCAACAAAACGCACATATTGAAAGCTATCATTCAATAATGGAAAGTGCTATATGTCAGAGATTTGAATTTGAAAATGTGGAAGATTTCACGAAAACTATGAATCGATTTAGAATTTTTTATAACTTTAATCGAATACATGGAGGTCTAGGATACACTTCTCCTGCTAGATTTCTTGAAAAACATGGTGTTATAATGGAAAGAAAAAGTGCCTAATAAGCATGATTAATTAGAAAAATGTGTCCAAGTTATTGCGTTTAAGACAATTTCTAAAGTACCGAAAACGGCACTTTATTTTAATTTTTAAGTGTGAAATTTGGGGCTTTTTTGTTCCGCCAAAGGCGGACAATTCATTTTAACCGCCAAAGGCGGTTGGGGGCTTTTTTTGTCTAAAAATTCATTTTTTAAGGTCATTTTTTGGTTTTTTTTCTTCTCGTTTATTAGTCTGTCATTTTTCGGGTTTTTTCGGCTCTGTTTTGCTTCTTTTTGGGGGCTTTTTTTGGTTTTATTTTGGGCTTTTTCTCCACCCTTAAAACACGCTGTAATTTAGGCGGATTGGGGAAAAAAGGAAAAGAGAGAGAAAAAGGACGGAAAGCGAAGAGCCACAAGGGTTTAAGAGCAAAATACTAATTGTGGAAAACTTTTTTGTATTGCAGGGGCAGGAAAGGGAAAAACGAAAGAAAAGGGCAGAAAAAAGCCCCGAACTTGCGGGGCTTGAAAATTAAAAGCACGGTGTAATTGCTTTAAACTCGGATATAATTTTTCCTTGCTTATCCATTTTTTTGGAATAAAGAATACATTTAGCATCAAAACCAAACATTAAATATTCTCTTTGTCTGTTTTTCTTATCATATAAAAACCACTTGCCAAATGCTTTTCCTTTTAAAATAGTTCCGATAGCAAAGTAACCATTATCCCACCGAACAATGACATTGTTCAATGTATCATTGGAGTTGATAATGAAAGTTTTCCCTACTTTTCCATTTAATAAAAACTCGCTTGAAAAATCTTTTATCTCAATAGTATCAATATTTGTAGGGGGTTGACAAAAAGTATCCATAGCACTAAATAGTACAATTGTAATTATTGATAATTGAAAAAATATCTTCCCCATTACAATTACTCTTTAGGGATTGAAATTTTACTTCCTGTTGCTTTGTTAACTCTCTCAATTGGAAGATTTGAACTATTATCAATTGTTTGTCCTTTTTCTTTTCGGTAATCTTTTCCAGCTTTAACAGCATTTTGTAGTAACGGACCATAAGCATCTTCTACAACTTTGGGGCTTGAAAACAAGTTGTAATCATACCCTTTCTCTTTGGTAATTTGTTCTTTGGTTGATATATGGTCTTTTTCTACCGACATAGTTTGTATTAGTTTTTCTTCAAAATCAATTCCATCAGCTTTTGCTTGAGTTTCAATTTTATTAAGGTCAGGAGTAATAACAACATCATTATACAAGCCGTCATCTCCTGTGGTAAATTGTCCATCTCCTGTTCTTAATTTTGAATTACCACCTTGCTTTAAAGCATTTACATTCTCTTTGTCTGATAAATCAATTACTACAATAGTTCTAATATTTTGTAATTCGTCATATATCTTTGTTCCAACTTCGGAAGCGGTTAACTTATCTAATACAGGTTGAGTATTTTTAATAAACTCTTTTGAAACAGAGCCACCAGAAGCCGTTTTCCATTGACCATCAACTTTTACTACTTGTTCACCTGTTTTTGGGTCAACAACAACTTTTCCATCAGGGTCAACAAACTGAATAGGACTATTTAGTGCGTAAGAATATGGACTAATATCAGGATATGTATGAGCTTTTACATCAGGTTTAGGTGTTCTTCCTAATCTTACATCAAGCCACCTATCGCCCATATCTACCGTGTTTCCTGAACCTGATACTTCGTCTATTTTTTCGTGATTTCCATACCCATAACGATAGTCATATACTTTTGTTGAAGAAACTCTTTTTCTTGTGTTCATTTTATTAGTTTTCAACACCTTCGATATCTCGAAGGGTTCTTTTTGGTTTTACTTCCTCTTGGTCAGTGAGTTTCACTTCGTTTCGGTTGTCTTGGAAGTAGCCATGATAAAGATCATTTATTAAAATTAATTACTTCTAAAATATTCTCTTTATCGTCAAATGCTAAATATGCATAATTAAAATCTTGAATATAAAACTCATTATCGTTTTCAACAGTAGAAAAATTAAAATCAGTTTCAAATAGAATAGGAATCTTTCGTTGATTCAAAACAAGATATCGTTTTGTCATTTGAGCCAATAAGAGTTTTTTACTATCTAACTCACTATAAGTAAATGTAATACATGTTACATTGTCATTATCAATATCTATTGTTAAGTAAATTACATTTTTATCAGAAATAATACTATCAGATATGAAAGTGGAAATTTTAATAGGCAATAAATATTCTATATCACATTGCTTATTCTTGATGATTCTTTTTTTACTCTTAACTAAATCAGTACCACATGAAGAACAAAGAACTAAGGCTAAAATGATAGCGATTAAATATTTACTTTGTCTTCTATTTTTTTCCTCCATATTGTTTTAATGAATGTCTTAACACACTAAATTTTCCTTCTGCTGCTTTTGTTCTTGTCGTCAGATTGTTTTTACTCGCTTTATAACCCTTAGGACTATGATAATCTATGTTGTTTTTTCCTATAGTGTAACGTGCTCCTCTTTTTGTAGCTGTGTTTCCATCACCTTTATGTGACTCATTGGTATATTGTGCATCAAATATTTGTTGGTCTGAATATTCTGCTAAATATTTTAGTTCATCAGGATGAGTATGAACCTGGGCAATAACAATAACTCCTTCTTGACCATTAAATAAATCACCAGCTTTATAAGGGTCTGAAACTCTGTTCGCCGTTTGCTTGGTTGGATTTTCCAATATTTCAAATCTCAGCTCTTTGGTATTAATATCTAAAACAATATAACCTGAATATTCTTTAATAGGTTTTTGAATTGATTTTTTCCACATATCTGAAAATATATTACCTGCTTCAACATCTTTTACTTTTACAATTTCACTATTGTATGACAAATCTGCTAATAAGCCAATGTGACTTCTTGATTTATCTACCATAGCAAAACAATGTTTATATGCCAAAGCACTAAAAGTTGCTTGTTTAATAATTCTAATATCTGTAGAAGTACGCGTGTCCGTATATAAGTATTTCCCCTTTTCATTATAATAATCATCTGCTCCATTAGGGTCAATCATAATAATTGGGTTATTACTAAATGCATCATAAGGACTTCTATAAGGTTTTATCACAGGGTCAACATTCCATCTTCTACCTAGTCGGCTATCATACTGCCAGAATTCTGCTGTATAGCTGTTCCCTTTTCCAGAAACTTCGTCTACTTTCTCTTGCCCTTGATAGGCATAGCGGTAAGACTTCATGAAATTATCGAAGTTGTGGTTCACAACCAAAGTAGAACTATAAGAAAAGAGAGTCTGAGTCTTCACGAGATAAATTTATGAACTTTATGTGAAATAACCAAAAGTTTGGGTCACAAATATTTCAACCACAAAAAAGCCCTCAGTTTCCTGAGAGCTTAGAGAAAATTCAGAAGTTATCTTCTTAAGTCAATTATGATATATCTTTGAATTTGTCTTGCTATTCATCTTATCTAAAAATTCTCTCATGTAATCTATTAACGGCATCGCGTTGATCTTGTACTTCCGCTTTAATATACTGTTCTGTTGTCGATGGATAACAATGTCCTGCCATTATTTGAACATGTTCCAGCGGTATATGTCTAACATTTAGCCAGTAACTTATGACACTATTACGAATATTTTTAGGCGATACCTCTTTATCTCCAAAAGCCCCAGAACCAAGTCTACTAATAAATTCATGTAATCCATCTGTTGTCATTGCAACTCCTCGTATTCCAAGAAAAAGTTTATGAGAGTTTGAACTATTTAGCTGTGGTCTATCTTCTTCTATATAGCGCATCAATACTGTTATCTGAGTTGGTTTTAATTCCAGCGTTCTGTTTCTGTTCTTACCCTGACCACTGATTTTCAATGTTCCAGCATCAAGGTCAACACAACTAAAGTTTAAGTTGACAAGTTCCTTACTAGTTACTCCCTGGTATATCAAAAGTCCAATGATAGACTTGTTTCTATTCCCTACATAGCGGTAACGTTCTTCTTTCATTCGGAACAACATTTCCATTTCTTCTATCTCTAGAAAAGCACTAAAATCCTTGCCTTTTTCCTTTTTCTCGCTAATGAGGTAAGTTCTGCAAGGGTGTTCTTTAATCATACCAAGTTCAATATAACAATCGTAAAGTGCTTTTATAGCAGCAAGAATAGCTTTACGATACTCACTGCTTTTACCTAGCATTTTCAACTCCGCAAAGTAACTTTCAATGTTCGAGAGACTTAATCTTTGCGCATGTGGAAATCGAGCAATAAATCGCTTGATTGCATATAAGTAACTTGTGGTCGTCTCACTTTTGAACTTATGACTAAATTCTTGTTCAATAAAGTTGAATAGTTTTTCCTGTTTCATAGTGTATAATAATTTTTACGTTTTCTTCTTACTGCATAAATCAAACTGGTGTCAGAAAAAGTATGTCCAAGAAAGTTTTTCACGTATTCAAGGCTTTCTCCATCGTCCATTAAATGCACAGCTATCGAATGTCTGAGACAGTGGAGCGTAATCTTCTTGTCAATTATCACCTGATTTTTAGTTCGATAAATAATTTGCTTCAGCATCTCATTTAAATTCTCTCCGGTAAGCGGTTTTCCTTCGTTATCAATAAAAAAAGATTTTTCTCGCAGATTCAAATTTGAAAGTAATTTCATTCGGTAAAATGTATAGTCGCGAAGAATTTTCAAGAAATGGTCGCTAATGGGAACGGAGTAGGTTTTATTATTTTTTCCCTTTAACAGCGGTGACAATCCCTGTTTGAAAATCAATCTTTGATTCCTTCAAATTCACCAAACTTCCTCTTCTGAGTCCTGAGCCATAAGCCAATGCAATCAAGGCTCTTTCGATTTCATTTTGACACTGATCATAAACTTCTTTTAATTCTGCGATTGTTAAAACTTGTCGTACTAATGAAAAGTCAGTATCTCCTTTTGTATCTAATTTCAATTAAAAAGCCGCTAAATAAATTAATAATATCTCATATTTTTTTGTAACTTAACTCTTCGATTTTAGATTTAAAGCGATGAAAGAGCAAGTTATACATGAATGGTGGAAACACAAAAACGTCGATTTTAGAGCACTCCAACGAATTGATGAAACCATTCAAATTGTCGATTTTGGTCAATACAATGCCTTTGAAAATGGACCTGATTTTATTGGTGCAAAAATTAAAATAAATGATCTGTTGTGGTGTGGAAATGTAGAAATTCATGTTAAATCATCAGATTGGGATAAACACGGTCATCAATTTGATCCCCATTATGACAATGTCATTTTACATGTGGTTCATGAAAATGATAAACAAGTTTTCAATTCTAAAAACGAAATTATCAAAACTGTTGAAATTATTCCCTACACTCAAAATGAACAATTTAAAAAGCAATGGATTCCATGCGAAAAAAGTTTGCGCTCGTGTCACTCATTAACCATTGTAAACGAGCTGGAAAACTCCTTGATTGACCGATTAAATCGCAAAATTAGTTTGATTTTTACGCAGAAGGTTATCTATGAATATGATTATCAAGCGATATTTAACTTGCTTTTTTTTAAGTCTTTTGGTAACAAATCCAATACATGGTTTTTTGAACAGTTGTTCGTTTTGTCTTATCCTTACTTGTCAAAATCCAGTTCACGAGAGGAAGCCTTACTTTTTGGATTGTCTGGATTAAAAATTCCGTACCTTTTAGAAGAAGAATGGGAACTTTTAAAAACGAAACATCAACTATCTGACATGCTAAAGATTCAGTGGAAAACGAAAGGTTTTTACGCCAAGGCTTCACCAAACGAACGATTGTCACAATTAGTAAAGGGATACCGGTTGATGAATGAAATTGATTTGTACCAAATGAAAGTGGATGATTGGATGCGTGTCAAGAAAACGCTCGTTGTTGGAAAGGTTATGTCCGCCATGCAAGTAGATTTATTTTTAATTAATGGCGTCGTACTTTTCTATTGGTGGTTTGCCGAAGAAACAGGTCGGTATGAGTTTAAAGACAGAGCAATTGACCTATTGATACATTTGCCTCCAGAGAAAAATGCCATTATTCAAAAATGGAAATCATTAGGGATTCAACCCAAAAATGCTTTTGACACACAAGCACTATTGGAATTAAAGAATCAAAAATGTACTTTTACCAAATGTTTGGAGTGTAAAATTGGCAAAGAACTTTTATGAATAAAATAGCGAAAGAAATACGAAGCTTAGTGGTGAAGATTAATTTTTTCTTTGAATTAAAGTCGTACGGTGTATGTAGTTGGATTGCTCGAAAGTCAGGTATCAATATATCCAAAGTTCGACTAGGATTTATCTATGCTTCATTTGTCACTTTAGGCTCTCCACTTTTAATCTACTTGCCGATGGCTTGGATTCTTGAAAATAAGCACATGTTTAAGCTCCAAAAAAGAAAAAGTTCATCTATTTGGGAAATTTATCTAGACTAATGAGATTATTAATTACCGGTTCTAACGGCCTACTTGGACAAAAAATCGTCAAGCAGTGCATCAAAAATAACATTGAATTTATTGCTACATCTAAAGGAGTAAACCGCAATTCAGATTGCCCTTCTGAGCGTTATATACCGATGGATATTTGCAATAAATTAGAAATAAACGCTGTTTTTCAGTCATTTTATCCAACACATATAATTCATACAGCTGCTATAACAAACGTGGATTATTGTGAATTGAATCCTGAAGAATGCCAACTCGTAAACGTGGATGCTACTTCCTACCTTTTTAACGCTTCGAAACAATATAAAGCACATTTCGAATTGTTATCAACTGACTTTGTGTTTGATGGAAAACGAGGAATGTACAAAGAGACAGATGAGGTAAACCCGCTGAGTGTTTATGCACAATCTAAAGTGAATGCGGAGAAACTACTATTGAATGATGCTTATAAGAATTGGTCGATTGCACGAACAATCATCGTTTATGGAACGGCTAATAACTTATCTCGCACGAATATTATTCTGTGGGCAATTGATGCTTTAGGAAAACAACAACCGATGAATATCATCAACGATCAATTTAGAATGCCTACTTGGGCAGATGATTTAGCTTGGGGATGTTTAGAAATTTGCAGAAGAAATAAAACAGGTATTTTTCATTTGAGTGGACCCGAATTATTGTCCATTTATAAAATTGTGGAAAGAGTCGCTAAATTCCTGGGTCAACCGATGGATAATGTAACAGA
>JBEBRN010000086.1:0-10543 GCA_040394775.1 Taishania pollutisoli | reverse complement strand
CCTAAATCTTGAGTTTGAATAAACGAACAAGAATATAAATTCGCTAAGTCAATCACATTAATACCGCCAGACTTACCATCATCCACATAGGTAAATGGGTCGTTCTTATCACGAATAAGTATTTTCATCCAGCTAGGAGACTCAAATAAAACACCATCCGAATAGGACTGAGAAAGCAATTCACACATGCCATATTCTGAAAATATGGTTTCTATTTGCAGTTTTTCTTTTAAGATGGTGTGTAATTCCATTTTGGACATTTCCTTTCTTCGTCCTTTCATTCCACCCGTCTCAATCACTTTAATTCCTGGGAGTTTGATTCCTGCTTCTGCTAAATCTAACAACGCATACGTTACGCCAAAAAGAACGACTTCTTTGTTTAACGAAATAGCTTTTTGATACACCTCTTGAATTTTATCCTTATCGTATAGATAAAAATCCGACAAAGGAGAATTCGTTTTTTCAATTAGGTATTTCACCATATAAACTAGACTTGAAAACTCTTGCTTGATATAATTGGGTAACAACGCAATAATAATCTGGTCTTCTGGATGACCAACAAATTGTCGATAGGCTTTTTCAAATGATTGTTCGTACAATGTCTTATCTTCCAGAAAATGAGTGCTCCGAACTTGTTGTGTTGTACCACTACTTTTGAAGAAAAGTTCAACCGGTCTCTGGTGAGAACGGATTTCGTGATATTTAAAAAAATCAATTGGTAGAAAGGGAATCTCCTTTAACGATTGAGGATTATGGCGTTGAACCAAATCAGCATATTGACGATAGATGGAATTAGTTTTGTACTGAAAATAAAACGTATTCAGTGCTAATTCTTCAAATTCTTCTGCAGAATGATCTGAAAAAAGTCTCGTAATATGTTGGTTAAGATTCAAGTTGTTGATCAAATTCTTCAATTTTCAATAAAATATCACCTAATAGAACACCCTTTTGAGCGTCCTTAAGGATAGATTCCATGTTTTCCTTGATGAACACTTTTGATTCCATTACCACATCTTCCTCAAACGGTCCCTCTAAATTCTCAATAATTGTATGACATTCGATAGCGTCTAATAAAGTTCCTTTGATAGCAATCCGAACAAATTCATGTAAATATTCACTAAAATCCAATCCACTGCTCCAAATCGCTGAAAGGAAGGCTACTCTGGTCGCTTCGTCTTTTTCATCTAAGATAACCTCAACAAGCGTGTTTTGAACCTCTTCATCTCTAATGTCCGAAATGAATGTTGCTATTTGAAGTTGTTGTTCGTGAGAACATTTACCATATAAACTCGCCAAAACAGCAATAACAGAATCGTCGCCGAATGTTTTTAAGTCATCTAGTGCTGTATTAAATTTCTTTTCATCCAATGATTTTAAAACTTCAATGGCAGCTGCTATCTTTAATTTTTTATTCTCGGTCTTCTTGGTCGGTAATTTATCTTGCTTTGGCATAATATCAACAATTGAAATAAATGTAAATTACAAAAATAGGAATTGCCTGCTGTTTATGCCTCCTTATTGCAAATTTTAACGGTAAAAACGGTTGATGCTTTTCAAATAACGGTAATTAAACTCAGAAATAGCACTATATTTATTTAGCTAGCATTCATTTAATTTTTAAAATTTCCTTATATTCGTTCTTTACTATTTTGACTTAGCAAATAGATGAACACTTTTGACGATTTTATAGAATTACTGTGCGACGAATTATCGATGGATAAAACTGAAATACAACCTGACTTTCTATTCCGAGAATTGAGAAATTGGAGTTCACTAAATGCATTGTTAATTATTTCACGGATCCATGAAGTTTCGGGAAAATTACTTTCTCCGGCAGAATTGGCTACCGCTAAAACCGTTCAGGATTTTTATACTTTGTTAAAATAATCCTCTAAATTAATATGAACATTAAGGCTATACATATTGTCCATTCAGGAAAACGAGTCGATAATTTAGCATTATTTAAAGACACTATTCCTGAGATTGACAAATTTGTAAAGACAACAGGAATACGCTATCGTTATGTTTCGCCCAAAAATCACAAAATTGAAGACTACTTTGTAAAAGGGTTACAACAAGTAGTGAATGATTTCAAAACTATTGACGCTCTCATTACTGTAACACAAACGCCCTCTAAGTTAATCCCTTCACTTTCAAATTACTTAAACCAACAACTCAATTTTAAAGAAGAGATTAGCACATACGATCTCATCTCTGGATGTAGTGGTTATACGGAAGCGTTAATTCTGGCAAACGCATTATTTCAATCTACAGCTGCTCAGCGAATCTTGATTTGTAATGGTGATTTTAGCAGTCATATCATCGACGAAAAGAATTACACAGTTCAACCTTTGTTCTCGGACATTGCCGCTATAACATTATTAGAAAAGGGAACGAACCAATTATTTGCTTCGAACATTAAAAGCTATGCAGAAGGTTATTGCGCTATCAATTCAGATAATGGACTGATGACTCTAAGCGGATTAGATGTCTATCAATTCAGTACTTTACATGTCGCTAATTCCATACAAGAGTTATTGTCTAAGAACAGCCTAAACTGTGAAGATATCTCCTCATTTTATTTCCATCAAGCAAATAAGATTATTACCAATACTGTTATTCGGCAATTGAAGGTTTCAGAAGAGCGAACTCCTCAATCCATATTAGAATATGGCAATTCATCTTCCGCATCTATCCCCTTGACATTGGCTTTAAATGGAGCTTCAATGAAAGATAATCAGAAAATTTTACTTTCAGGTTTTGGCGTTGGATTTAAAATTTGTAATGTTGTCATGGAAACAACTAACTTTAACGCAAACATTACTGCCTTTGAGAACTGCTGATTTTGATATTGTTATACCGGTTTACAATGCGTCAAAGCGAATTGTATCTTTATTAGATGCGTTACAAGAGTTTTACAGTGATTTTTCATTTAGGGTGATCTTAGTAGATGATTTTAGTAAAGACGACACCTATCAAAAAGTTAAAACAATTCAATCCGAATATCCTTTTGAAATTGAACTTATTCGCCTTGCTAAGAATATTGGGCAGCATAGTGCAACAATGATTGGGCTCAACCAAGTTAAAGGGAAATACGCTATCACTTTAGACGACGACTTACAGCATCACCCAAGGGAGATAGTGAAATTGATGGATGTTTATAATGAAAAAAGTCCCGATTTAATTTACGGTGTTTTTACTGATAAGAAGCATTCTTTCATACGAAACATAGGCTCTTTCTTATTAAAACAAATAGTCAAATTGTCCAATCCTCGGTTGGTCAATATTACTTCTTTTCGATTAATTAAAAAAGAGATCTTAAGTTCATTTGAAGATAAAAACAAACCCCTTGTTTTCTTAGATGAATACCTCATCAACTATTCATCGACAGTTGAAATGGTCAAAGTTGAACATTTCAAACGAGCAGAAGGAAAATCATCCTATTCTTACTTAAAACTGATTGGATTTGCGTTAAACATCATCTTATTTCACTCTTCAATTCCTTTAAAATTCATTACACGTTTAGGAATTGTTATGTCGCTTACTTTCTTTGGAATTGGATGCTACTTTATTTGGCAGAAACTAGTACAGGATGTAGAAATGGGATTTACGTCCATTATTGTTTCTATATTTTTCAGTTCAGGATTAATTTTATTCGCCTTGGGAATCATTGGCGAATACATTCGAAAAATATGGTCATCCCAAAATCAGTTAAATAACATTGTTATTCGTTCTCATGATGTTTTTAAAAGGTAAATACTGTCAATTAAGGAGCGTTGAAGAAGTTGATTTATCATTGTTATTAGAATGGCGAAACAAAGAACATGTGCTTCAAAATATGGAATACCAAAAACATATTTCATGGGAAGAGCACCTTCAATGGTTTAAAACCATTAGCAATCAAGGCTATCACTATTTCATCATTGAAACAATAGAAAAGATTCCAGTAGGTACAATATATATTTCTGGCAAAACCTTAGATAATGGTGCTGAAAGTGGCCTTTATATCGGCAATGAAGAATTTATAGGAACAGGAATAACCATAGAAGCATCCAGAATAATCATTCAATATGCATTCGAACACGAAAATTTAGATTATTTATTTGCAAAAGTCAAAGCATCGAATGATACGATAATTGCTTATAATAAAATGCTCGGTTTCAAAACTATTAGTAAAGAAAATATGGCTTTCATTAAAATGGTACTAATGAAAGATTCTAAGAAGTAACTTTTATTCTGCTGTCTTTTTTACTTTCTTTTCCTTCTTCTGAGTACTTTTTTGATTTCCAAAACTATCTTGTGTTCCCTTTTTCTTATCTAATTTTCCAATTAGTAAGTTAATTCCAAAAGAAGCATGAATATTTTTAGTCCCGTAATAATTAATTCCTAAAATATTATCTGTCATCACATAGAACTGTATAGGTCCACCACGAAGCGTCAATCCTAAACCAATATTACCCCAAGATCTTCCATACGAAGAATAGTTTGCGGTAAATCCTAACCAATTTTTCAACTGAATCGTTCCAGATAGAATTATTGCTGATCTAAGGCGATTATTTACAATTTGATTATATGATGTAATCCCCGCACTAAACCAATCAGTCACTTTATAGCTTGCTCCCAAGTAGAAGCGTGCACTAATGGCTGAAGTATATGGGTCGTATGTAAAGTCCTTATCCACTTTTGATTGAAGTGTATCTATTAATCGGTCTAGATAATCGGTGGAATCATGTAAAAACGCATTTAAATCAACACCTTCAAAGTGAAAATCTAAATTATCCGTTTCGTAATTTGCCGTTTGTGTTTTCCAACGTATAAAACCAAGATCCAATAAAGAAGCACTCACTGTAATCTTATCATTAATGTTATACGTTGCTCCCAAATCAAGAGACATTCCAAAGTTTTTGAAATTATATGCATTTGTAAAATCAAATCCCTCATCATTTGTCGAGTCAGGTGAAATCATACTTCTGAATCCAGAAGAAGCAAATTTAAACTTACCGTCTACAGTTAAATCAAATGTTTCCTCATCAGTCGTTAATCCTAACTTAGATTTTTTAGTAGAAAAATTAGCATAACCAGACAAAAGCTTTAATCGACCTCCTACTCTCCATTGACTATTTATTTCTCTGTTATAACCAAGTGCATATTCGATATACCCATCAATTTGAGCTCCCAAACCATCTAAACTTGCACGATTACCGAGCAATGAGCGTCCATTACCTTCTAAAGCTAAAACGAATAAGTCCTTAGGATAAATAATCGTAGACATAATTCTATTCGTAATAGTTAAGCTAAAATAATTTTTCTTGACATTTAATCCAAAACCGAATAATTCATTCCGCACATCGGCCATGATGTAATTTCTTTTCCAAAGGGACTTTTTTAAGGCTTCCTGATCAATCGTCAAAGAATCATCTTGTGCTCTAGGTACAATAACCTTATTTAATCTAAAACCACTATGATTAAGTCCAATCGAATGATGACTAAGTCCAATACCAATGTACACTTTTCCATTTGCACGATATGCAGGGTTTTCATAATGCGCTTGACCCAATTTGGTCATAGAATACATGGTAAAGTTCTGCTGTGCGTATAAATTATGAGCCGAAAATCCAATAAAAAGACAGGCAATAAAACTAACTACTTTCATACTATTAAAATTTTGCTTCGAATTGAACACTTAACTTCAAGTCTAATTTATAGGTATCATAAATTTTTATATTCTTGCCTGATTGAAAATCTTTGGTATTTGCCTCTGCAAATAACTCAATGTATTTAACCTGGTCTAACAAATCAATTTGAGCCTGACTTAGAGTCAAGTCGGTAATCTTTTTACTACTAGAGGTCACTTTACCTTGCCCATCTACTTCTGCTGACATCACAAGTAATTTTTGTTCATCAGTTAACACAAATACCTCATTATGATTCTCATCCAAGAACTTTATTTTTGCAAAAACATTAATTGGAAATCCATTATTAGTAATCAATCGAAACATTACACTTCTTATGTTTTTAGATTCACTAGGGCTTGTAAAATCAACAGTATCTCTTACTTTAAAGTTATAAGCTAGACCGTGTAAAGGTAATTCAACTTCACTTTTAATTTCAATTTTAGACTTCTTAGAAATAAAGTTATCTGTTCCTAGGTTTCCATTAGGGTTCGTGACAGCTTTGGCATCAAATGTTAAATACTTAGGGGCTGGCGTGACTACTTGCTGTATATTCGTTGTATTATTTTTATCGAAAGCTACAGTTGTCATTGCTGAATCGCCAATTACAGTAGGAGTATTTAAGGTAATTGTTTGTGTATAACCTAATAAGTTAAGAACTTGATTGGTATTGATATTAATAGTACTAATTTGATTCAGTTTCAAATTAATAGGCATTCCAAAAGAATTGTTGATGAAGAAACGTACTTTAGGATCCACTAATTCAAATTGACCTTCATCTAGTGTTTGATAAATTTTCAGGAGTACTGAATCTTTATGCATATCAATATTCTGAGTCCCAAAATAACCTTTCGCATAATTCATTTTCATAGAAGAAAAGTTAAAGCTAAAAGAAAGGTTATCAGTTGGTAAAATTGCATTACCATTGCCATTTACGCTAATTGAATAATTGACTTTTAGTTTGTTGGAAGACGTGTTGTTTAAAGTCAAATCAGCAATATAATCACTTAAGTTCTCATTCACTGAAGTAGTAGAATTAGAGCCAGAAGCAGCAGCAAGGTTAATTGCTGTTGTAAATGGAGCCCCATTTTTCTTTAATGAAGGAATAGAAATATTGATTGTAATTGGATGTTTAAATGAAGAGGAAACAGCAATGTCGAAATTTCCATCATCAAATTTGAATTCTTTTATTAGCGCACCATTACTAAAGCTAAAATCAACTACTTCATTATCGTTGTGAGATAAACTTGAAGAAAAAGCAGGAGATGAAACACCTCCCATATCGGTTAATGATACATTTTTTGATTTTGAAAAATCATTACTAAGCATAAATTGATCTCCCTGGATAGACGTAACGTCACTATTGTAAATCAAGGCTAATAGACCTGAACTCGGATCAATAACCACCAAATCGTTGTGGTCTGTATAGGCTAAAACATCGTATACGTCAAACGTTGAATGTGCAAGAGGAATAGCTAAGTTAGGATTCCATTCACCCATTGTAAGCTTATCCAAGTCAAGTTTTTTACATGAGAATAAAGCGAGGACTGAAAACAATCCTATGCCCATAAGTTGAGTAGCCTTTTTCATTAATTTAATTTTAGAACATTATTTACTTGCAATAATACGCATTTAAATTAAAATAAAAGAAACAAATTATTGAAGTGCATATGATTACGTAATATTGATGTGTCAATAATGAATCACATTTACATTAATGAATCAAAAAACATGGAGGAATACAAGGGTTAAATTTAGCACTTAAAAAGTAAGGGAGTTTATCTGCGCTTTTTAGTATAAATATAATAGAACAAGCCTGTAATACTAGAAACAAGAAGGATTATTAACGCAATAGATCTGTATTTCTCCATTTGACCATCAAGCTTAAGTTGTGAAGCAAGGTGACCTCCTTTTTCAGATAACTCTACTTCGGCTGTAAAAAGACTATTTGTTTTTTCTATATATTCATCAAGTGCTCTTTTTTTATCTTCTATCACTTTATTGGATAATACTTTTTGCTTTTCAGAAAATAGTAATACTTTTTGTTCATCTTTCAGTACTTCGTAATAATTCTGTATAGCACTATAAGCCTCAATCTGACCATCCTCATATTTATTTTTCAAACAGTATTCAAGCATGAAATTATAATAATACATAGCACTGTCCAGTTTTTCCATCGCAAAATACCAATGTCCTAAATTTAAATAAGAATCAGCAATTTTTGGTGGTAAATTGATCTTTTGACGTGCTTTAAGAGATTTGAAAAAATAAGACTTTGCACGTTCTGGATCTTTCTCAAAATACATGATTGCTAAATTGTTATAGGCATTCCCCCTAACGATAGCAGACTCTGTATTATTGATGAATGTTAATGACTTTTTATAAAATGTAATAGCACGTTCACTATCGCCCATTTCTCTATAAATATTCCCTAATTGATTGTATGCTTTACTCGTTGAGATTTGACTTTTACTATTATCAATCACCTTTATAAACGTCTTAATATAGTGTAAGGAAGAATCATACTCTCCCTTTCTATAATGTAATTCCGCAAGATTCTTCAACCCTACGGCATTTCCTTTAAAGTCACCAGTTTGCTTTCCTGATTCGATTGATTTTAAAAACCAGGATTTAGCTTTGTCATACTCTTTACTCAAAGTATACGAAATACCTATTTGATTTTGGATAAAAGAAATCATTTCGTAATCCGCAGTATTCATAAAATACTCTAATGATTGTTGCCCTAATTGGGTGGCAATGTCAATTTTTGATTGGGTATTAAAAAATCCAACCATAAATGCTTTACCAAAGTTTATGTACCCCCAATTTTCATACTTTATTCCAACTTCAATAATCATATTGCTATAGAAGTAGAGTGAATCTTGGTTGTTTTCACTGTAATAATCATAGATCCCAAATAAATCGTTTCGACTTAATATTTCATTATTTTGAAGTGCTTTAACAATCTTCTTATGATTTGAAAAAGAATTATTATAAGAAGTACTTTGCGAATTTACCTGAAGGAAACTACAGCAAAATAGTAGTATAATCAAAAATCTCATTAGGATATATTTTTCACTTTCTCAAAGTAATAATAAAAAAATAATTATTGACACATATGTCTGAAAATATTTAATAGTAAAATTTTCTAAGTATTCTTATGTATCATATGAAGGGTTCTTATTTTTCTAAAATCTGCTTAATATTTGGCTTAAAATATAAATCAGACTTTAAAACCTTACCATCTTCCCGATAAATAGGGTTTCCATCTTTATCTAACTTACTCATATTAGATCGCTGAATTTCATTGAAAACTTCTTCAATCTTATCCTGAAAACCGTGTCTTAAAATGGTGCCACATAAAATATAGAGTTGATCACCAAGCGCATCTGCTATTTCAACAAGGTCGTTGTTTTTAGCTGCTTCTAGGTACTCCTCATTTTCTTCTTTCATTAATCGATGTCTCAACTCTACTTCTTGTTGGGTTAAGTTCGTCGGTTCGTAATGATTTTCAATTTTAAATGCTTGATGAAACGTTTCTACCTCACCAATAATATTTTTAAATTCCATTCATTTTATCTTTAATTGCTAAACATACAAATAATTTTAATCTTTCACCTACGCAGTTCAACAAAATTTTGACATAAAAAAAGCTGCCCAAATTGGACAGCTTTTTATGTAATGTTGAATGGATTATTCTCCAATAACTTCAAAATTGAAAGCTACACGAACCTCTTTGTGTAAAAGAGCTTCTGCTTCGTAAGTACCTACTTCTTTAATAGATTCTCCTTTGATTTTTAATGATTTTCTATCAATATCCAATCCTGTTGCTTTTAATGCTTCAGATAATTGAACCGTGTTAACAGAACCAAAGATCTTTCCGCTTTCACCTACTTTCGTGATGATTTTCAATACAGCCTCTTGGATTTTGGTTGCCATTTCTTGCGCTTCAGCAACAATTTTCTCCTCTTTGTGAGAACGTTGTTTCATTTTTTCTACGTGCGCTTTTTTGTTAGAAGGAGTTGCTAAAGTAGCGTATCCTTGAGGAATAAGGTAGTTACGACCATAACCTGGCTTAACTGCTACCACCTCATCTCTAAATCCTAACTTATCTACGTTTTTTAATAATATAACTTCCATTTTAAGATCGATTAAATGATTTAGACAAAGCTTATTTTAACATATCACCAACGAATGGTAATACTGCTATATGACGAGCTCTTTTGATTGCCTTGTTAACTTTAGTTTGGTATTTCTTAGAAGTACCAGTGATACGACGAGGTAAAATTTTACCTTGCTCATTTACTAATTTCAACAAGAAACTTGCGTCTTTGTAATCAATAAATTTAATTCCGCTTTTCTTGAAGCGGCAGTATTTTTGTTTTTTAATGTCGATATTAATCGGCGTTAAATAACGAATATCATTTTGTGCCATAATTTTCGAAAAATTTTAATTGTTAAACATTAAGCTTCCACTTTTTTAGCTTCGCCGTTCTTTGCTCTTCTACGTTCAGCGTATGCAATGTGATCGTCGTCCATCTTGATAGTCAAGAAACGCATCACACGCTCATCACGTTTGAAAGCGACCTCTAAGTCGTTAATAACAGTACCAGCGCCTTCGAACTCGATTAAAGCATAAAAACCAGTTGTTTTTTTTTGAATTGGGTATGCTAACTTTTTCAAGCCCCAACTTTCTACAAACTTAACTTTTCCGCCAAAAGAAACAATTTCTTTTTCGAATTTCTGCACTGCTTCCTTTGTCTGTTCATCAGACAAAACGGGAGTTAAAATGAAAACAGTTTCGTAAGAATTCATATATAAAAAATTTAATTTAAGGGTGCAAAGTTAATAACTTTTATGAACATAACAAA
>JBEBRN010000085.1:0-10580 GCA_040394775.1 Taishania pollutisoli | reverse complement strand
CTTTATTGCCGGGAAGTTGAAATGTAGTTACCCACAGTATTCCATATAGAGCCAACTTTTTTGCTTTATTAGCATAGCTACCATTTGGGCAATATTCAAGATATCTTTCCAATTCAGCTGTATCGTTTGATGCTTTATATAATGCCTCGCAGGATTCCCAAATATTGTCATCCATCATACTAGAATTTGCTCCGTTGTCTCTTGCGGTAATGTAATATTCAATTGCTTGATTAAAATCACTCAAAAAGTAATAATTCGCTCCAACTTGACTTAAATACAACCCTTTCTTTTCCGGAAAATCATTTGCCAATTTTTGATAGAGCTCGATAGATTTTTCAAATTCTCTATTTGTTAAAGCGTTTGATGCTTGTCTCATAAGATCATCCTCCTCATTTATTGCTACAGGCTCTTTAGCAAGGTACTCTTGGTTTTTTTTATTCGCCTGATCTAATGTCATTTTCTTTTTCCCAAATAAAGAATCAAATAATCCCATAATTTATAATTTTAAGTTTTTAATTTCTACTAACGGCTTTGCAATTTGCATCGTTCATTTTGAAAGAGTTTTTCCACCGAAATATTTAATAAAGATACTAATTTTAACTATTAATTGTTTTATTTTGATGTGCTGAGTTACAATTAATAATGCTGCTTGGATTTTCACTTTGAAAACTTGAATTCAACTCACTAAAATTTGCTATTCAAAAAAAATTAAATATATTTACAAAACTTTAAAAATCAAACTACTTATGAATACAACTACAAATACGTCTAAAATCTTCCGAAATCTAGCCTTTTCACTGTTATTTTTTATCGGAATTTTTACCTTAGTTTCATGTGCAAAAGAAGATTCTAGTGATGTCAATCAAGATAAAATTTGGACAGAATACGCTTTGTACTATAATCAAAATGACGATGTAACACATGCAGTTGCACGTTTTCGATTTGGAAACCCTACAGGGACACTTTTGGAACTTACGGATACGTCGTCTGCTAGTGTTACTTTTAATGGTACAACCATGCCTTATTCAACTATTTGGAGTGGACATCATCTACAATTTGCCGGAAATGTAACAACTGGAACGTTTGTTTACACCAATACAGAAGGGACCACTTACACCAATTCAGTTCCGACAGGCGTGAATGCTTCAACGAGTTTTCCAGCTAACTTTGACACCATAGTAAAATCAAGTGCCAATACATTTACATGGAATGGTCCTGCTCTTGCAACCAATGAAAGCATTGGTATTTTTGTTGGATCGTGGGGTTGGGGGAAAGATGCTTTGTTTTACACCGAAGCAGATGGTGCTACCAATTTAGTAATGGGTGTGAATGCTAAAAGTAATTTATCACTTGGTACTTCTACTGTTTATTTAAACAGAACGTATAAAAACACTACAATCGATGGTACTTCAAAAGGTGGAAGTATTAGTTATGTATACCAACCTATCAACGATACAGTAGTAGTGGTGCAGTAATTAAATGAGTATCTATTTTTTAAAAGCCTTTTCGAATTTCGGAGAGGCTTTTTGGTTACTATCAATGAGCAGATGTAATCTCGCTATAAAAAGGTTTAATAGTTGTCTTTCATTGTAAATTATAGACTTGTCAAAAGCCTAATTCAGTAATACCGAATGTGATTTGTAATGTCGTTCAGACTGTAAACGTCTGGACTCCTTAAAATCGACGTCGGTATTAAAACTATTTTGGTATTATATCAGAAAGCCACCAATAAATGATTTCAGTTTGTTGTCCATCCTTTGTGAATTTTTTAAGTTCAATTTCGTCTTGCCCTGCAATTGCAGTCCCACCATACTTCAGTTCACCAGTATCGAAATAAATATTCACTGGACCTTGAATAATTCCTTTGTCATAAGTTAGTTCTACTCGCCTTTTACCATTTCCCCAAAAACACGTCCAAACTCCAATCATAAGGTTGTCTTGAAATTGACCATAAAAAACTTCTCTAACGGTATTATAAACATGTGTTGGCGCTTCATGATACTCACAAGTCGCAATTTTAGAACCATTCTTATGACCCATTGTATAACTTGTCATACCTTGAACAACCTTTTTATCCTTAATTATCAAAATACCTTTACCTTGAATCATTCCCTTATTGTCTCGCACATTAAAAGTATCCGCTTTGTAAATAGTGTAGTCGTTTGTCACCAATAAAGAATCGGGTTGATGAATAATCCGCTCATCCGTTTCTTGTCCGAATAGATGAAATGTGGTTATGAAGAATATCAAAGAAAGAGAAATTCGTTTCATCATCGTTTTGAAATCTAGGTTTTCTAGTGCTACCAGTTGTTATTTTGCGTTCATTCTATTTGCTAACTATTTCCCCGAAAGTATAAATTTTTAGATTTATATGAATGTAAGTTGCTCCATTTTCTATTGGCTGCTGTAGAAGAACATGTTATCTATATCCATCTTTGTAACACTATACTATGACAATTTATATATTATTGTAATACAATACTATTACAATAAATTTGCATATGTAAATATATAGTATTACATTTGCTATTGTTATGTCATATAATAGCTTTACAAATGAAAAAGAATAAACTACAAATTGAACAATTAAGCAGGAAGTTAAAACCTTATACATCAATGGCTGAAGAAATTCGTCCATCGGTTGGATGGGTAAAAACCATTCGCACTTCATTTGGTATGTCTTTGGAACAGCTAGGTGGAAAGCTTGGAATTACAAGACAAAGTGCTCGAAACTTGGAAAAAAGAGAGTCAGATGGATCAATTACCATTAGAGCTTTAGAAGAAGCTGCAAAAGCAATTGATATGAAGCTCATTTATGGTTTTGTTCCAATTGATGGGAGCATTGAAAAATTAATAGATAGGAAAGCGAGGAAGCTTGCGACTGAAATCGTAATGCGTACTTCTGGAACTATGAAATTGGAAGATCAAGAAAATTCCCCTGAAAGAATTAAGAAAGCGATAGAGGAAAGGACTAAGGAAATAATGGAGGAAATGCCGAAAATGATATGGGATTAGACTTCAATTATATACTAGGACAGACACCTCTAGATGAAAATGAGTGCGAAGGACTAAGAATTCGGACAATATCCACGAAGAGAGAACTAGATGAATTTGAACAAAAGAATATTGAGCAGGCCGTCCAATGGTCTATAGGAAAAAAGATAAAGGTCGATAGTTTGCTATCGGAGCAATTTATTAAATCTATACATAAACGAATGTATAGTGAAGTATGGAAATGGGCAGGTATTTTCCGTAAAAGTGAGAAGAATATTGGTATCGAAAGCTGGAAGATATCGACCGAATTAAAGATGTTGTTGGATGATACAAAGTTCTGGATTGAAAATAAATCCTATTCAGAAGACGAAATAGCAATTCGCTTTAAGCATAGGATAGTAAGTATTCATTGCTTTCCAAACGGTAATGGCAGGCACAGTAGGCTTATGGCTGATTTAATAGCAGAAAAAATTTTTAATCGAAAAACATTTACTTGGGGTCAATCAAATTCGAATTTATCCAACGCAAGTGATCAACGTTCAAAATATTTGCTTGCATTAAAAAAAGCAGACAGAGGTGATTTTAATGATTTAATAAATTTCGCTCGATCATAACGTGACATAGTTCGACGATGTTAGCTGTCGTAGACGATCGTTTTCTTACATTTACAATTAACCATTAATCATTTACAATTTACAATTACTCTTCCTCCCATTCTCCACTTTGAAAGTCATATTTCGCATATTCTCCTGTGTCTGTAAACTCAGAGGCAGTCATTCCTACTTCAAAAATGGATTTCTCATTAAAACTTGCCGTAAAATAGATTCCCTCTTTTGTTAATAAAGCCGTACCATAATCTTCGTCAGAATTCGTAAAATGAATGCCCTTTTTATCTTCATTTCTGAGTTCGTAATCGTATTGTAAAAGGCGTTCTTTCAGCTCTTGAAATTGTTTGTTCGTAAAAGGAACCAAATTCTCTTCTTTCTCGAAAAAGTTATCATTATTTGTTCTTTGTTCCTTTCTTTTGGTTTCAATTCTGAATAGTGAAATGTCGTAACTCATGGATTTTTCAGGTTTTGAGTGAGTTTAAATTACTAACGGTTAGTATATGAAAAGTAGGCGATTTCGAAGCACGAACCCTTAGATTAGGTACAAGGTTTGATACGAGCCAAAAGCCTTGACTTTACTGCTATTCCGCCTATTTTTTATATACATTGTTACCTGCTGGCTTTTTTTTCATTTCGTTTGCGTTGGCTTTGGAAGCTCTTTTAAAAGCTTTGGTCGAGCGTTGGCTGGTGCGGCTTTTAAATGTGCTTACAAATAGTGTGGGCTTTACATCTTGCTTATCAATTCCTTTGCTTTGTCCAACGTGTATGCTCCTTTAATTTCTTTCTTGTCAAATACCATAAAGTAGGCAAAGTCATTTCCTGCTTGTCTTTCCCATTCGTTTCCAAGTCTGCATTTTGCTTCACTGTCTGAACCGTCTAAATGGTCGCCTTTGGTTTCTATTAAAATCGTCTTTCCCGATTTTGTCTGCATAATAAAATCAGGGTAATGGTTGGCTTTAAATCCGTTGATGTAAAAACCTTTTCCACGTTCTAAGTTTCTATGCCAAAATGCAACATTTGAGGAAGTTCCGATTTCCATTGCAACTCGTTCTTCAAATCCGTTCATTGAGCCTTCTCTTTCGTAAAGTGAATTTCCAATGGAAGAGCTTGTATTTCCTGACACAATTTCGTTGCCTAATTTCCAATTTGCTTTGGTGTTTATTTTTTTGGATTTCAATAAGTCCATAAAACGCCCTTCTGCATACGAGTCAGCCAATTGGCGGATTTTACCTTTTATTTTATCCGTATAACTCCACTTTCTTACCAAAATATCTCGAAGTTGTTCGGTGTTCATACTTTTTAAAATACGTCCAATGTAAACCTTGATTTCTTGGTCGGGAATTGGATACATATTTCCAATAATCTGCATCATTTGATGTGTGATGTCCGTTATCTGGTTTTCTTTTGGTTTTGCTAAAATGTATTCTGCAATTGGGTCTTTCACCAAGTTGTCTTCAATTTTCATGAAAGAAGGTCTATACTCGTTTTTCTTGGCTTCTTCCAAGTCGATTTTATATAAGTCGGAAGAGATTTGGTCAAAGTCAATTTTGATGTCTTCGTCTGAAAGTTTAAAATCTTTGAGCAAGGATTCACGGTTTAGCAATTCTTCTTCTGTGCCGAAAATGTCGCTTGCTGTTACTTTAATGAAGAACTGCGGAAACTCAATTTTATCAATAAAATCTTTGTTTGATTCTTTGACTTTATAGCGTTTTACTTTTGTTCCCATTTCTTGAAATATATTTTCGTCAACAGGTTGTTTTTCCTGTTCTTTTATTTGCTCTTCCAATTGTCGATTTTGTTCTTCCGCAATCGTTTCTATTTCTGTAATTACTGAAGTTGTTTCCGTTTCTTCTTCGTCTGCATTTGGGTCAAACGTTACTCTGTTTTTGTCTATTATTTCTTCTTGTTCTTCGGCTTGTTGTTCTGGGAAAAGGAAAGATTCAACTGGGTCAGTTGTAACCGTTTTCTTTTCTTCTTCGGTCATATTATCGACTTTGCGATAATCTTTTTCACTAAAACCTGATTCTTGCAAACCTTTTACAATGCTTTGTAATGTTTCATTGAACTTTGCCGAAGCTGTTAAAACATAAGAAAGGTTTAATTGAAATGCTTTGTGTTTCTGTACATAAGGCTGACGTAAAACACGACCTAAAATTTGCTCCACATCTACTGAACTAGATTTGTCTGCCAATGAAGCCAAAATGTATGCAAATGGACAATCCCAACCTTCTTTTAATGCGTTGATGGTAATGATGTAGCGTACTTCACATTCCTTGCTCATTAAATCAATGCCTTTCAACTCGTCCATATTGGCAGTTTTGATTTTGATATGACTTTCGGGAATACCTAAACCTAACAATTGATCTTTCAGTTTTTCAAAAGTAGTGTTGTCGTCTTTGGTTTTTGGTTGTGCTTGAAACAATACAATTGGGCGAATGTATTTACCGCCTTCGGCTTCTTGCTTTTTAGCAAGATTTTCCAATTTGCGTTGTAAGTGTAAAGCGTTGTTTATGACTTCCGTTTTATCGTGGTTGTTGTAAACGATTACTGGAAGTTTTACCATATGTTCCTTTTTCAGTTCAATAGCTGGAACAAGACTTACAATATTGCTGTTGTCTTTTGGCGTTGCAGTTAAATCAAGAATGAAAGACGGATTTAAGTTTTTAAGCATATCCACACTCAAATCACTTTCTGCGTTGTGGCTTTCGTCCACTACCAAAACAGGATTTAATGACCGTAAAACATTTATTAAAGCAGTATCATCTACGCCATCTAAAATATGTTCGCTGTTTTTGTATTGTGAAACAAAGGCTTCCAACTGTCCATTTTCTTGAAATACCTTTCTATCTTCTTTATTGTTGGCTCTTAAACTGGCAAAACTCATTACAAAAATGCTCAACTGGTCTTTTACAACTGTTGGGTTGAAGTTTGAACCCTGCAACAAATCTGCTTTTTGATAAATTTCTACTCTGTTGTTAAAAAGCGAATTGAGTTTTTGACGATAGGGATGTTCGGGATTGGAAAGTGTATTTACCGTTTGTTGCAATAAATTACTCCAAGGTACTAACCAAATTACGGCTTTGGGTTTTGCAGAATCGTAAGCCGAAAAAATAGTATGTAAAGCATTAACAGCAATAAATGTTTTACCACCTGCTGTTGGCACTTTCACACAAACGTGTGCTGCATTGGGAATGTTATTTTTGTAGGATTCCATTCCTGTACCATCCAATGGATTGTAAGGACCAATTTTGTCTTCCCAATATTGATTGAAAGCTTTGGCTAAACTTTTATGCTCCTGAACATACTCTAAATATTCTTCAAGATTCTCAATTACTTTACGCTGATAACTTTTTAATTCCACGTTTCTTGGTTTACGATTGTTGATTTACGATTTAGGATTGTTAGTTCTACTGGTTTTAATGGATGCAACAACTATTGATAATATTTCATTTACTTCCTTTTTTAATAATTCAATTCTTTTCGCTTCTAGTAATCCACTTTCTTCAATTATTTCTAGCCAATAGTGTGTTTCATCTGTTTCTTCTTCTACAATTTTTAATTTATTGATAAAATCAGCCGGTGATTTTGCTCTACAAGCTGCTCTATAATTTGCTCCAATAGATGTTGAACTTCTTACTATTTGTTTTGCAATTGCCCAAGCCGATGGTTTGCTTGGCAGCTCATCTATAAGAATGATAACTTCTAATCCTATCTGTTTTGTACGCTTTTTAATCTGTTCTTGCATAATCGTAAATCTAAAATCATCAATCTGTTAATCTTTTGATTTGTTTATCAAAGTCAGAAATAATTTTTTGGGTCTTATTAAACTGGTCGTATTCTTTTCCTGCTTTGGAAATAGCTTGTTGATGCGACTTTGTTCCTTTGCCTTCTAAAATTTTGAATTCGTTAAAGTTCAAAAACTTATCTACACTGTTTGCCAAACTTTCCATTGTAAAAGTGTTTTCTCGCTCAATCAGGTTTTCGATATAATCAAAGTAGCTTGTTACTGTTCGTTCCAATTGTTTTATCTCTTTCTCTTGTAGGTAGTTTTTGGCTATTGTAGTATCTGATTTTAGGATTCTGCCTTCTGGTGCGTTTTTCCAAGTGGTCAAACCCATATTTTCTTTTTTTGCATTGGCATTTTTAAATATGATTTCGGCCGCTGTTTGTCCTGTAATGGCAAAATGAAACTTGTTTTGCACCATTGCATAAAAATTCTTGGTGATTTCAGTTTTTGGGTCGTAATCAATGCTACATTCTGCAAAAACATCTGTGATTTGCTGGTAAATTCTGCGTTCACTGGCTCTAATGGAACGAACACGTTCCAATAACTCTCTGAAATAATCTTTGCCAAAAACCGCTTCACCTTGTTTCAATCGGTTGTCGTCTAAGACAAAACCTTTGATGATATATTCTTTCAGTGTTTTAGTAGCCCAAATTCTAAATTGCGTGCCTCTTTGTGATTTAACTCGGTAACCAACCGAAATGATAACATCAAGATTATAAAACTTAACAGGCTTGTCTGAACCACTAATGTGCAAAATTTGCACATTGCCTTTTTCTTCCAATTCTCCTTCGCTAAAAACATTGCCTATATGCTTGGTAATCACGCTTCTTTCACGGTCAAAAAGCTGACTCATTTGCTCTTGGGTAAGCCAAATGGTCTCGTTCTCCAATAGTACATTCAACTTTACCTCGCCTTCTGGCGTGGTGTATAAAATAAAGTTGTTCTGTTTCGGTACTAAATTACTCATATTCCTTTATGTTTTTTTCAGTTGTTTCCAAAATGGAAATAGCTCAATTCATCATTCCTCAATCTAAAACCTAGTGATGTCTCTTGGTATTTTTTTGAAAATGATATTCTTCTTTGCCATAAATTCTTTTGGCAACAAACAATTATCGGCATAGATTACATATTGCTCGCCTTTGGTTTTTATGAGTTCCAAAGCATCAAAATCTAAAGTGGTTAATCGGTCTTTTTCATAAATAAAGTAATAAGCTGATTCATCTTTCTTTCCTAAAAAATAAGGCTTTTTGTTCGGCTCTTTAAAAGAAGTTCGAGTTTCCGAAAACCAAATGTATTCTCTTATTTTATCTAGACTAACTTCTTCATTTAGGTTTTGGTTTTCATCAAAAAGTGGTAAGCCGAGTTCGTAAAAATCAAATGCACCTCCTAGACCTTCTGTTTTCCCTGAAACTTGCTTTTCTGCTGTTATTGAAATATTTCCATTAATAGATTCAATTTTGACGTTAGAATATGATTCATCACTTTTTATCTCGGTAAGTTCAGTTAGTATTTTTTCTGCTTTTTTGAGATTTGTAAGATTTACAGAATAGCTTTTTATAGTTTCTTTTTTCTTTCCATTATAATCATAACCATTCATTACTCTTTTTACTCTTTGTGCAGTAATTTCTTCTGAATAGTCTTCCATTTCAACTAAAATAAACTTTCGACTTCCTTTGTCTTTTTTGTTTAAATTTAAAACTGCTTGAGCAGTTGTTCCTGAACCTGCAAATGAGTCAAGTATTATAGAATCAGAGGGAAAGTGTGATAATAATTCTTCTATTAACTTAGGAGGTTTAACTGTATCAAAGCCAATAGCTCTCCCCATAATTTCATTAAGTATTTCTTTTCCTAATAAAGCCGAACCATATTCAGAAGCACTAAAATGTGACCAAAACGGGAAATACTTTTTCTTGTCAAGTTCATCTTCAGGATAAACAGCTTTTTTTACCATTCCATCTACAATTTCTAATCTATCTCTACTTTCTAAATCATTAGCTGTGTCTTGTCCAATTTGCCATCTTTTGCCTTCCCTAGGTAATTGACCTAAGATTGGAAATTTCATTGTATCTCTTTGATAATCTCCTGCATCAGATTTTTCAATTATTTCAAAGCGACATTTTCCTAACTTTCCTTGATGTGGATAATTTAGCCCTGATTCTATTTCTTCGAGTATAAAGCCATTTTGATACTTCTTGTTTTTACAATAAAAAAGTATCGGTTCTGTTTTTTGTTGTAGATTGAATCTTGCTGAACCTGAATTTATTGGTTGTGTTGTTGATTCCCAAGTTAAATCGCCTATGTAATTGTTTTCACCAAAAATCTCGTTACAAATACATTTTAGATGATGATGTTCATCTTGAAAGTTTATAGAAATAAATATTACTCCATCTTTAGCTAAAAGTCTTTGAAGTAATCGAAGTCTTGGATACATCATACATAACCATTTGTCGTGACGTGTAAGGTCGTCTACTCCAATCGCAGCAACTTTATCTTGTTCTTTCGCTTTTAAGGTTTCGTCTAACCACTTTTTTATTTTCGGATGGTTTACGTTGTCATTGTAAGTCCAACCTTCATTTCCCGTGTTGTAAGGCGGGTCAATGTAAATGCATTTTATTTTTCCTTCATATTCGGGTAGTAGGCTTTTTAGTGCTTCAAGGTTGTCTCCGTGAATGATTTTATTGCCGCTATTGGTTGGCTCGCTTTGTTCGCCTTTGTCGGCTGTAAATCCGTATTTGTGTTCCAATACTCTGTATGGTACATCTTGGTGGTGGCTTACCACTTTATCTTTTCCTATCCAATTGAGTGTTGGCATATTAGTTCTTTTCTTTATTCGAGATTATCAATTCTTTCACGTCAATGTCCAAAATCTCCGCTATCTCCATCAAGGTTTCCAAGCGTGGTTGTTGTCGGTTTTGAGCATAAGCGTTTACCATATTGTAGCTTTTCCCAAGTTTTTCAGCCAACCAAGTTTGCTTAATCCCTTTCTGTTCCAACACTTCCTTAATTCTGTTCATTGTAATTCGGTCTTGTCTATTTTCAATGGTCTCATTGAATCGCTTCGCTTATTTCAGACGTTATTTTGTAAAGTGCAAATTTAGTTATTTTTATTTTAAATATCTCAAAAAACTGTGTATACAGGGATTATTTTATTTTGCGGTGCTGGAGCTTCAAAACCGAAATTTTCAGTACTT
>JBEBRN010000084.1:0-10758 GCA_040394775.1 Taishania pollutisoli | reverse complement strand
GCGGAGAGAGAGGGATTTTCCTACACTGCGTTCCGTTAGTCTCCGCTGCGCTACGGCACGAACCCGAGGGTTCTCATCCCTACGATTTACGTGCTTTTGCAATATTTCAAAAAACAATCGACTACTGCTTTTCATTATGCGGAGAGAGAGGGATTCGAACCCTCGGTACAGTTACCCGTACACTACCTTTCCAGGGTAGCTCCTTCAACCACTCGGACACCTCTCCTTTTTAGTTGGCGACAAAAATAATGATTCCAATTCATTAAACAGTCATTTCACCACAAATATTCTTTTGCATGAATTGCTCAATTTCTTTTTTGTTTTTAAATCTTGCAATCGCAAACATTAATTTTGTGACGGCTGCTTCGGTCGTTAAATCATAGCCACCAATAACTCCAGCACGTTGAAACAAGCTACTAGTTTCGTATTTCCCTTGTTCCACACTTCCGGATGAACATTGTGTAATATTGATCACAACACCGCCTTTTTCGGTATATTCTTTTAAATATTGCGATAAAACAGCGTCTGATGGGCCGTTTCCACTTCCGAATGTTTCCAAGACAATTCCCTTTACTTCGGCGTAATTGAACATGTTTCGGTACAGTTTAAAATTGATTCCTGGGAATATTTTTAGTAACGCCACATGATTATCGACATCGGTAAAGAAGTGTAAATCAGTAGCTGGTTTTGTCGGTATATTTTGATAATCAATGGTCACTCCTGCCACGACTAATTCGGGTAAATTGGGTGATTTGAACGCTTCAAAATAATGGGCAGAAACTTTACTCGTTCTATTTCCTCGGTAAAGTGAGTATTCAAAATAAATGGCTACTTCTTGAATTTTAGCACTTCCATCTTCACTTTTAGCAGCCGCAATTTCAATCGATGTGATTAAGTTTTCTTTTGCATCTGTACGTATAACGCCAACAGGTAATTGCGAGCCTGTAAAGATAACTGGCTTGGCAATCCCTTGAAGCATAAAACTCAAAGCAGATGCTGAATAAGCCATCGTATCTGTTCCGTGAAGAATCACAAAACCATCGTATTTCTCATAGTTATCAATAACCGTTTGAGCCATTTTCTTCCAATCACTTGGTAAAACTTCGGAAGAATCCAAAGGTGTGTCAAAAGCGTTCACTAAGATTTCTACATTCATCTGCTTCAACTCCGGCATGTGATCTAACAAATGTTGGAAATCGAAAGCACCAAGAGAACCTGATTTGGCATCATTGACCATTCCGATGGTTCCGCCTGTATAGATGAGTAAAACGTTAGATTTTGTCATTTTATCTTGAATAATCGTTGTGCATTTTTCGTCGTTATTTCCATGACTTCTTTCAACGGCTTTTGAAGTATCGTCGCCAATTGATCGGCAATTAGTGGGATGTAACTACTTTCATTTCTTCGACCACGTTTTGGTGTCGGTGCCAAATACGGTGAATCCGTTTCTAAAAGCAATCGATCTAGTGGAATATGAGGAATAATGAATGGTAACTCGGATTTTTTAAATGTCGATACGCCGCCAATACCAAAGTACATTGTTTTGTAGGATTTTATTTTCTCGACATCTTCGATTGTTCCCGTAAAGCAATGAAAAACACCTTTTAGAGTATCGTCCCAAACCTCATCGAGCACTTCATATATTTCTGAAAAAGAATCTCGTGCGTGAATCACAAATGGAATGTCATATTCTTTAGCCCAACTAATTTGAATCTTTAACGCTTCTTTTTGTTCTTCAACAAAGGTTTTATCCCAATATAAATCAATACCAATTTCGCCGATTGCCACAAAAGGTCTTTTCACTAACTCTTGATGTATCTTGTCCAATGATTCTCTGTAATTCGCATCAACAGAACACGGATGTAAACCCATCATCGCAAAACAGTTGTTGGGGAATTGTTGTTCCAACGCATACATCGCTGGAATAGTTTCCACATCGATATTCGGCAAAAGCATCTTCTGAACATTAGCATCTAAAGCACGTTGAATTACTTCAGAGCGATCGTCGTTAAATTCTTCTGCGAACAAGTGCGTATGTGTGTCAACAAAATAACTCATTCTTTAAAACCGCAGGCTGCTTTTTTCTTCAACATTTCCTCTCCACTCATCGTTTCATACGGCTCACAAATTTTTGATTTTTCTTCTTGAAGTTGTTTTGCTTTTACCAGTTCTTCTTGTGATAGTTCACCAGCAATTCCTTTTTGTGTCAATTCATTGAATTCTTCACTGACTTTCAAACACTCGCAAAACTGTTTGTCTTTTGGCGTACACGCAACTAAACTAAAGAGCGCGATTACAATAATTATCTTTTGCATACGATAAATTTTGAATCAAAAGTAAGCATTTTTGGGGATTATTTTATTTTGATGACTGAGTGACAATTTGTACAGCTCTTGAGATATGAACTTTTTATCTTTCTTTTACTTTTTGTCCGTCAAAAAGTAACAAAAACCTCGTCACCCGATTTTTATTCACTTAAAAACGTTGTAAAAGATGACCTATTCGGCGATTTCCTTCGTTATCACTTCGGAACTTCCTCAAGGTGCCCATCTTTTACTGCTGTTTTTTGCATTCTAAAAATATGCGACATCCTAATCCGTCGTTGAGATTGAGAATTTCATTTGTTTGAGAATGATTACTTTTATTAAAAGCCAATACATCAGAATAATATTTACCTCATTTTTGATTTAGAAAAATCTATTCCTTTGTACAAGAAGTGTCTTTATGGCAACAACTAACAGCGGCTTCTTCCTTTACTCCTGAAGCTGTATTCGTCTGTTTTATCTCCATCTTTGGGCTTAAATACGGTATTCCCAAATTCAGTCCACGAAAGATAATCATCAAACCAACTAGTGTAATTAAAATAGGTGTTATACGATTCGTTTTCCATTGAATTTTTTCAGAAGCTAATCGAGCAAAGGTCAAAATAGGAACAGTTCCTAAACCGAAGAAGATCATTGCTATGGAACTTTGAAAAGGGCTGCTAACCAAAAGGCTATTAATCAGTGCTATGTAAACAAGTCCACATGGTAGCAGCCCATTAATCATTCCAAAGAAGAAGGGCTTAAATGGAATATCAGATTTCGTTATATTTCTTAGTGTTGTCCCAGAAAAACGCATAAATTTTTGAAGTATCGTTTGTCCAATCGGAATGCGAATAAATTTTCCCCATGCAAAAGCGATAATAACAATACCACTTACGACAGAAAGAATCTGCATCCATTTAAAAGTTTGTACGCTGAGGCCAATTAGGCCAATCATAAAGCCAAGTACCGCATACGTAAGTGTTTTCCCAAGATGATATTGGGTGATTCCCCAAGCGTGCGCATACGGTGTGTGGCGCTTCATCGGGATAGCCATAACAAGCGGTCCGCACATCCCCAAACAATGAAGCGATGAACTTAATCCTAGAATTAGACCACTGATATATACTACACTCATTTTAGATTACAATTTCTTCTTTTTGCAAGCACTCTTTGTCTCCAATACGGTACGTTATCTCTAATTTATATTTGCCTGTTTTTAAATCATCCTTTCGAATTAAAAGCATTTTTGTATCCTCAAAATGAAACGGTTTATCCAAATTCTTATCATTTGGACGAATGAACAGTACTTTTACATCTGTCATATCAGTCGCTTCAGGAATCGTTAGAACAATAAATTCATCATCATTTTTAATCAATAGTTTATCAAACAAGTTGGCATTCCGTTGCGCTTGAATTTCTTGTTCATAATTAATTTCACGTTCATAGTAATTCTCCACCTCTAAATCTGACGTTTTCTGCAATTTGATAACTGTCAAAGTGATGATAAACCCCATAAACAAAGCCATCGCTATTGTTAATCCTTTCCCCCAATTCATACTCCTAATTTTTAAAATGCTGGACCGATAAACTTCGTCTTCACTGACTCAATTTTCTCTCCGTTACCATAAATATCAATATAGATAACTTCCTTATCTGCAACTTGTTCATATGGAATTTTAATCACAAATCGTTCTTTTAATTCTTTTTCAGGAAGTAATTTCAACTCTTTAACTGCTGTTGTGATTGTTCCATGATCACCTTGTAGCTTTAATTCTATGTCATATGCTTTTCGTGTTTTATTCAACACATATACTTCAAAGATATTACTCACCTGTCCTTCTTGTGTTATTTGAAAAGTGGTGCCACGCTGACGCATAATTTTCGTTTCAAAATCATTTCGCGTTACCAACAAACTTAACATCAACATAAATAAAACCACCAACAATGCAGAATAAGCCTTTACTCTTCCAGTCCATTCAAACGATTTACCTTCCTTAATTCCTTTTTCGGAAACATAACGAATCAATCCTTTTTCTAGACCTACACCTTCCATAATACTATCACAAGCATCAATACAAGCGGTACAATTCACACATTCTAATTGGGTACCATTACGAATATCAATTCCTGTTGGACAAACAAATACACATTGATTACAATCAATACAATCTCCTTTTCCGGCCTCTTCTCTATCCTCATTCTTTTTGAACTTAGCACGCCCTTCTCCTCGTTTATAATCATACGCAATGACCATAGAGTTTTCATCCAACAAGACGCTTTGTAACCTTCCATAAGGACAAATTGTGGTGCACACTTGTTCTCGTAGTCGAGCAAAAACATAATAGAATGCTGCTGTAAATCCAATCAAAGCAATAAAACCACCAATATGTTGACTTACGGGTTCACGGATGATTTTCCACAGTTCATCTACACTAATGATATAAGATAAAAATAGATTAGCAACAACAAAGGAAATAATAATGAAAATAGTGTGTTTTAAAATCCGTTTAAATATTTTCTCTTTGTTCCAAGGCGACTTGTCCAATTTTTTTTGGTGTGTAAAGTCACCATCAATCCAGTATTCTATGCGACGGAAAACCATTTCCATGAACAATGTTTGCGGGCAAAACCATCCACAGAAAATCCGTCCAAAAATAATGGTGAAGAAAATAATGAATACAACACCTATAATCAGTGCTAGTGCGAAGAGGTAAAAATCTTGTGGCCAAAATATTTTACCAAAAATGATGAATTTTCGTTCAATCACATTCAGCATCACAAGCGGTTCGCCTTCCATTTTTATAAACGGCAACACAAATAGAATAGTCAATAAAGAATAACTCAACACTTTTCTCTTGTTGAAATAGGAGCCCAACGGTTTTTTAGGAAAAATCCAAATTCGCTTTCCCTTCTCGTCAACCGTGGCGATTCTATCTCTAAATATTTCCTCTTCTTCTGGTGTCATCTAAAAAGTGCTTATTATATTTTCTCCTTTTCATATTTATCTCCTTGTGGATCTTTTCCTTTAGCAAAAGGTAAATGCCATATATAAGAAGAAATTTGTTGCGTCTGGATTGGGTTTAGCTTAGAGGCATGCTCGGGCATACCGTTTGCTGTTCCAAGTTTTATTGTTTTAAAAATCGCTTTGATATCGCCGGTGTATATCCAATAATCATCCGTTAAGTTGGGCCCAATATCACCTTCGCCTTTTTCACCATGACAAACGACACAGTTATTTTGGAAAAGTGTTTTACCAGTACTTAAATCATTATCACTTGTCATCACTGTTGCATTGGTCTCGTCTACATTCATTGACATTTTAGAACGGTATTCTTTAATGTCTGCGTCTGATTTTTCAACGGATTTTGTATATTCAGCAATTTGTAAGTCACCCGTTCTGAAAATGTGATAATGGAAAATATACACAACAGCAAAAATCATCGTAGCGAAAAGCATTGCTACCCACCAAGGCGGTAGATTATTATCCAACTCACGAATACCATCATATTCATCTTCCATGATGATAGAAGCCTCCTTTTCTACCGGAACAGCATCCGTCATTATTGCGTTAAATTTGGAGATAGACTTTGTCTTTTCTTTCTTCTTCTCTTGCGCAACGCCAACCTCTTTCAATAAATCGCTAAACATTCTTCTCAAGTAAAAGAAAGCGAGCAACAGTAAGGTATTTAATCCTAATAGTAGAATTAGATCTGCATTCTCCACTCGTAGCCAAGGCAATCCATCTTTACCATATTCTGGATTAAAGTCCAATGCGAATGAATTATTAGCAGTAAAAACCGTTATAATTGCTAAAATGATTAATGGCTTAATGTTGGAGTTATCTTTTTTAGAAAAGTCTTTTTGAGGCATTAACTTACCCCGATAAAAGTCCGTTTTCAGTAGTGACTTGATATTTCCTGCAAGAATAAAGATAGCTGCCATAATAAATCCAGCAATTAATGCTAAGGTCACAAACAGTTTATAATTATTTCTATAGTTTGGTATAACATTCACAATGGGTTCACTAGCTGCAGCAATTTCTTGGCCGTAAACACTACCAAAAGATAGCAGTACTAGAACAATAAAAGCATATCTATTTTTTGTTTTCATAGTCTTAATTTTGTTGTTGAAAGATTTCTTCATCATCACTGTCATTTAAAGGATAATCACTTATTTCTGACACATAAGTCTTTTTCATTTTAAAAACGCGCACCAACATAATCACAAAGAAGAGCACGAATATCACCAATGAAATCAACGGGAATATCTCTATTCCCGAGATTGTTTCTAAGTTTTGTTTTATAAATCGTAACATACTATTCTTATTTAGAATCTGTTTTTGGTTCTGCTTTGATATCTGTACCTAGGCGTTGTAAATAGGCGATTATCGCAATAATCTCTTTTTTCTCTAACTTTCCTATTTCAGCATCAATGTTATATCCTTTTTGAAGTTCCTTAGGGAGTTTATTATACATATCTGTTACGAGTGCTTTAGCAATGCCATTTGCTTGTTTCTGTAAATCAGCCACCGCTTTATCTTCAAAACCTTCTTCGTACGGAACATTCAATCGCTTGAGCGCCTTAATCTTTTTAGCTGTCAAAGACGTATTAAGATCGTCCTCTTTCATCCATGGATATGCCGGCATAATGGAGCCTGGCGTCACTTCTTTCGGACGAATCATGTGTTGGAAATGCCAATAATGACTACGCAATCCTCCTTCTCGAGCCAAGTCAGGACCGGTACGTTTAGAGCCCCACAAGAATGGATAATCATAAACAAACTCACCTGCCTTAGAGTATTCTCCATACCTCGCCGTTTCAAATCGCAATGGACGAATCATCTGAGAGTGACAGTTATTACATCCTTCGCGGATATATAAATCTCTTCCTTCCAATTCAAGTGGCGTGTATGGTTTCACACTAGCAATAGTTGGAATGTTACTTTTAACAATCAATGTAGGGACAATTTCTACCAACCCTCCAATAGCAACAGCAACAATACTCCAAATCATGAATTGAACTGGCTTTCCTTCCAAACGCTTGTGCCAAGATTCCTTTTTATTGTCATACTTAGCTAGTGCTGGAGCAGAAGCTGGTTCATCTTTTAAGAAGTTTCCTTGTTTAGCTGTCTTAATCAAGTTGTAGAACATTAAGATTGCTCCAATTAGATAAACCAATCCACCTAAAGATCGGAAAATATAGTAGGGTTTTAATACTGTTACTGTTTTAACAAACTCCCCATTTACTAAAGTTCCATCTGGATTGAAATCTTGCCACATCAATCCTTGAACAAATCCAGCGATATAGATAGGGATAACATAAAGTATAATTCCTAAAGTAGCAATCCAGAAGTGTTGATTCGCCATTTTCTTGGAGTATAATTCTGTTCGGAATAATTTAGGAAATAACCAATATAACATTCCAAAAGTCAACATTCCATTCCAACCTAAACCACCCACGTGTACGTGAGCAACTGTCCAATCGGTAAAGTGAGAAATAATATTTACGCTTTTTAATGATAGTAGCGGCCCTTCGAATGTCGCCATACCATAACATGTTAAAGCAACAACCATGAATTTCAATGTGACATCATCACGGACTCTATCCCAAGCTCCACGAAGTGTTAGCAATCCGTTTAACATTCCTCCCCAAGATGGTGCGATCAACATGATAGAGAAAACAACACCTAATGATTGTGCCCAATCTGGTAAGGATGAATATAATAAATGGTGTGGACCTGCCCAGATATACATGAATATCAATGCCCAGAAGTGAATAATCGATAATCGATAGGAATAAACAGGTCTATTAGCTGCTTTTGGAACGAAGTAATACATCAATCCTAAATACGGCGTTGTTAAGAAGAACGCTACTGCATTATGCCCGTACCACCATTGCACTAAAGCATCTTGCACTCCCGCATAAGCTGAATAGCTTTTTGTAAAACTTACCGGAATCTCAATAGAGTTAAAAATATGCAACATAGCTACCGCTACAAATGTTCCGATATAAAACCAAATGGCCACATAAAGGTGCTTTACTCTTCGCTTTAATATAGTCGCAAACATATTCCATCCAAAGGCTACCCAAATGATGGTAATTAATATATCAATCCACCATTCTAATTCGGCATATTCTTTCGAGGAAGTCATCCCCATAGGAAGCGTTATAACCGCACACACGATAATAAATTGCCATCCCCAAAAGTTCAGATAACTTAATTTATCACTCCACATTCTAGCCTTTAGAAGTCGTTGTAGCGAGTAATAGACTCCTGTAAAAATACCGTTTCCTACAAAGGCAAAAATGACGGCATTGGTATGTAAGGGTCTTAGTCGCCCAAAGGACAAATAACTAAACCCTAAGTAATCATTATAAAATTCGGGAAATGCCAATTGTGTGGCAATTGTAAGTCCCACAAGCATACCAGTTATACCCCAAATAATAGTTGCATAAGCAAAGTACTTGACAATCTTATTGTCGTAACTAAACTTCTCGATCTCCATTTTCTTTTTTATTTGTTTGTTGATTGTTGTTTTCGTCGTCAAAGAGAATTCTTATGGATGGCGTATAGTCATCATCAAATTGTCCATCCTTTGTTGCCCAAAGGAAAAAGAACAAAAAAATCAACGCAATCACTAAGCTTGCCAATAGCAATAAATATATAATTCCCATAGTGCAAAAATCGAGATTAAGATTTTAGATAAAAATGACTTAAAACATCGAAAAACATGATTAAAATCATGTTTTTAAAAAAGAACGGATAATAAAGGATGAAAAAAGGGATTATAGATCCCAAGTGAACCGACGTGCAGTGGATTGTCTAGTCCTGAAATAGCGATACAATAAAAATGTCCCGTCCTAATATACCGATACAGATTATTTAGGACTAGACAAAATGAGAATTATTTACTAACCACCATTATAACTATAAACTTAAACAATACTTTTTATTTAGTCCTTAATTCACTGTTATTTTCTTAGATAAGTATGGTGGCATTTTGAAAAAAAATGGTTTGAAGAAAATCTTAGATATTGTGTCTTCATCCTCAATTTTCATTGCACCATAATCACATTCCTTCATCAACTATCCAAAATATTTGACATCTTGGTGCTTGATGTATTTAGCTTTTTAGAAATAGAATTCGCTCATTTTGGATGGTATTGATTATTCCTTATTGATTGCACTTTTCTTTTTTCACTCCAAGACAAGAACAAGTCTCCAAAGCCCCACTTCTTTCTATAATTCGTTCATTTGAATTTTTATTATCTGAAACAGCCTTAAGATAATATGCCATCCTATGATATTTATCAAATAGGGCTTTTATAACAGTAAATTTTTCCCATATTTTATACTTAAAAAATAATTCATCTTCTCGATAAATTTCAGGAAATAATCTATCCTTATCGGAATAGCAAATGCGATAAAACTTTCCAATATGTCCCATGTTAATTCTACTGTACATAGGCAATCTGGTTATATAATCAGTATTATTAACAATATCATAAGTAACATTAAAAATAGAGCTATCAGCTCGCATTTTTAATGCATCATCTTTCCATATAGCTAAAGGAGGAGCAAAGTTATAACCTCCAGAATAATTGAATTTATTCAATTTCAAAGGTAAAATAAACATGTGTGAAAGCGCACCTCCCAAAGAATGCCCAGTTAAAAAAACAGGTATATTTTCTATCTGTTGTTTAATACTATCGTTTATAAAGACTTTCAGCTTACCTATTAAGTCCTCCTTGTCTTTTCTAATTATACTCATTAATGATTTTCTAAATCCTGCATGACCTATGGGAATGTATTCGTAGCGATTATCATTTATTCTATCAACAAGAGTTTTATACCCTAAAAACTTGGCATCTGTTTTAAAGTCTTTCAATTCTTTAGTACCTCTAAATGCTACAATAACAAAATACTCATTCCCAAATATTAATACTTCGGTACTTGTCTCGATATCTTGTATAAATTGACACTTGTAATTAGCTTGTGGATATTTAAGATTTAACTCCTCTACAAACCTTTTTATTGAACCTTCGGGTTCATAAACGATATTCGATAATTGAGCGCAAAAAATTGCATTCTTTCTATTATACTCTCTAAAATCCAAAGAGAAATTATTCGGATTTAAGTCTGAAAGAGTATATTCAATACAGTCAGATTGTGCATGTGAAAATATCACAATCTGCAAAAAAGAAATTAATATTAAGACTTTAGCCATAATAGTAAATTTTTAAAACTTCTAATTTGAAACACAAAGACCACCATATAACTGACAGTCTCTGTCTTTCTTTTCACCTTTTTCAGTATTGGAATACCCTTTTTGTGAAACGTGATATTCCTTAATTCTTTTTCGATCTCTTCGATGGCTTTAAAGATGGTGTATTCTTTGGAGTACTTTTATTATCTCGTTGTCTTTTATCTGGTTCCCCTGTTGATACAGCA
>JBEBRN010000083.1:0-10763 GCA_040394775.1 Taishania pollutisoli | reverse complement strand
TAAATTAACTAATTCTATAAAATATTTTTCGTATTTTTGCATAAATTATTTTTTTATGCAAATTGATAAACACGCTGTAGTTTCCTTAAACTACAAACTTTCAAACCACAAAACGGGGGAGAAAATCGAAGAAACATCTACAAATGATCCAATGGTTTTCCTTTTTGGAATGGAACAATTAATTCCAGAATTTGAAGATAACTTAAAAGGTAAAAAAGCGGGAGATTCTTTTGAATTTGCCATTACAGCTGACAAAGCTTATGGAGTTTCTACAGACGATAATATTGTAAATATTCCTCTTGATGTCTTCAAAGGCGAAGATGGAAAAGTGGATACAAATGAAATTAAGACAGGAGCAGTTGTTCCAATGTCTGACGATCAAGGAAATATGTTAAGAGGAACGATTTTAAATATCGACGAGAAAGAAGTACGTATGGACTTCAACCATCCTTTAGCAGGAACGGACCTTCACTTTTCAGGTACTATTAATGAAGTACGTGAAGCAACTGAAGATGAGATCGCTCATGGACACGTTCATGGACCTCATGGTCACCAACACTAATAAATAATTGTAGCATAATTTAAAAACCGATTTTTTTGATCGGTTTTTTTGGCTCTTAAAATTTTATATATGATTCAATACCTCTTCGACTGTAAAAATCCTCAAAATCAATATATTGATATTCAAGTGAAATTCGTAGCAACGGATATTCATCATGAAGTTCAATTGCCATCCTGGCGTCCAGGAAGATATCAGTTGGCCGACTTTGCAAAAAACATGAAGATGTTTAAGGTTTTTGTCGATGGAAAGGTGGTTGAGTCAAAGAAAACGACTAAAGATCGCTGGATTATTTCTACTGAAATAGGAAAGGAATATACGATTTTATATCAATATTATGCAGCTGAACTAAATGGAGGCTCGACTTATTTTTCTAATGAGCAACTCTATGTTAATCCTGTGAATTGTTGTGTTTACATTGAGGGAATGCAATACATGCCGTGTGAAATTCAACTAAACATTCCTGAAAGCTTCCAAATAGCCTGTGGGATGAATCAGATGGACAACAAATTAATGGCGAAAAACTTTGACGAGCTTGCAGATTCGCCTTGGATTGCATCACCGACTTTAATACATGATTTTTATGAAGTGAATGCCATTCGATTTAACCTATGGTTTCAAGGAGAATGTAAACCCGATATAGAGCGAATTAAAACGGACTTCACTAAGTTTACTCAAAAACAATTCGATGTATTTGGTGAGTTTCCATTTGAAGAATATCACTTCTTTTTTCAAATCGTGCCTTTTCCCGCCTATCATGGCGTTGAACATCTTAATTCTACAGTTATTTATTTAGGACCAAGTTATAATTTGATGACTTCTAATTATTCGGAATTACTAGGTGTTAGTTCGCATGAATTGTATCACACATGGAATGTAAAAAGCATTCGCCCAATTGAGTTATTTCCGTATGACTTTACGAAAGAAAATTATTCGCAATTAGGCTATTTATGTGAGGGTGTTACAACGTATATGGGTGATTTAATGTTATTGAGAAGCGGTGTTTTTAATTTAAAGGCTTATCTTCTAGAATTTGAAAAGCAGTTAAAAAAGCACTTTGATAATTTCGCACGCTTCACGAATAATGTTGCTGAATCTTCATTTGACACTTGGTTAGACGGTTATGTTGCCGGTGCTCCGAATCGAAAATTATCCATTTATACGGAAGGCTGTTTACTTTCTTTTGTTGTTGACATCTTTTTGCTCCAATTGACGAATGGTAAACATCGTTTGGATGACGTGATGAAGCGCTTGTATTATGATTTTTACTTGAATGGTAAAGGGGTAAGCGAAGACGATTATTGGTCGGTTATACGAAACATGGTCGGCGATAAATTAGATTATCTGTATCATGATTTCTACCATGGAACTAAGAATTTTGAATCAATTCTCATTGCCGCGTTTGATGTATTAGGATTCGACCTAATTGAAACTGCAGTTAAGAGTTATAGCGAAGCGAATCTAGGTTTCAAGAGTATTGCAGGATCAATGGGAGTAGTCATCACATCTATCTATCCTGGATCGCCAGCGGACGTTGCCAAGTTAATGTTAGAAGATGAAATTATTAGTGTGAATGGTGTTGTATCCAAGCATGAAATTGACGAGTGGTTCAACTATTTTGATTTGGAAGAAAAGAAATTGACCGTCATTCGGGGAGGGAAACTTGTTGAATTAATTTTACCAGAAGTGAGTCGTTCTTTTTACTTGGATTACAAAGTGATAGAAGTTGCCAACAAAAGTAACCAACAACAGAAATTATTTAAGATTTGGTCGGAATAAGAAATTATTTGTTTTTTGAGGTGATACCTCAAAATAAAGATAAGCCCGGAATAGTGACAATTCTGTACCTTTTTTGATCTAAAACATCAAGAAAATGGCGAAAAACTCGTGTTCGCTTCTATTTTTCGTTTTGCTTCTAAAATCGCTTGACACAATAAATGAATATCTTCGGTACAGTTGTTTTTCACCCATTCCCATGCAAAATCATCTTCATTGACTGCTTTTGCCATATAATGAAACTGGTCGAAGTCGAAGTTTAATAACCATGCTGAAGCGTTTTTATCGCCTTCACATGCATTAATAAAAGCCATTAGTTGCGGATAGCCATTGTCGACTAACCAATAACGTGATTCATCATGATCAAAAAAAGCAGTCGTCGCTTTAACAATTTCCAAATAATCATTTTCCTTCAACCAATTGATGATGTTGACATTCCCTTCGATACAAGCTTTCCATGCTAATATAATCTTAGGATGATAATCCGTAGATTTAATACTCACATTCTGCGTTTCTTCGGATCCTTTTAAGGCCCATCTTTTTATACTATTCCACAATCTCATTTATCCAAAAAATAAGTAAGCAACAAAAATAGCAGCCATTGCCCCAACTATGTCTGCAATTAATCCTCCAATAACGGCGTATCGCGTGTTTTTAATGTTTATGGAGCCAAAATATACCGCAATCACATAAAAGGTAGTTTCTGTACTTCCTTGAAAAGTAGCAGCTAATTTACCTGCAAAGCTATCAATTCCAAAAGTATTCCATGTGTCAATCATTAACGCTCTTGCGCCACTTCCAGATAAGGGTTTCATGAAGGCCACAGGAAGCGCATCGACAAATTCAACCGAACGTGCCCCCATTTCAATGAACAGAAAACGAACTCCGTCCATGAGTAAGTCCATGGCGCCACTTGCTCTAAAAATAGCAATCACACACAACATGGCAACGAGGTAGGGAATGATTGTAATAGATACTTGAAAACCTTCTTTAGCACCTTCAATAAAACCGTCGTATACATTTACTTTTTTACGCATAGCCATGAGAATGAAAAGCGTAATTATTCCAAAAAGCAATAAATTACTTCCAACAATGGAAAACGGATGAATAAACTGTGGGAAGTTTAATAGAAAAACTAATAATCCAACGATAAATAAAGTCATTCCACCTAAAGTCAATAGAATGCTTTTTTGAAAAACATTAATCTTTTGTCGGATAAAAACATAAGTCATTCCAGCCAATGTAGAGAAATAAGTCGCAATTAGAATGGGTAGAAAAATGTCCGTAGGATTAGCGGCGCCATTGGACGCCCGCAAAGCAAGTATGGACACTGGAATCAAGGTCAATCCAGAAGCATTCAAGACCATGAACATAATTTGCGCATTGGAAGCGTTGTCTTTACTCGGGTTCAACTCTTGTAAATCATTCATTGCTTTTAAGCCAAGTGGAGTAGCGGCATTGTCTAGTCCAATCATGTTGGCAGAAATATTCATGACCATAGAGCCCATCGCAGGATGATCTTTGGGAACTTCTGGAAATATCTTCGTAAAAAAAGGTGAAATGAGACGTGTAATCGAGCGAATAGCACCCGCATTTTCACCCACTTTCATGATACCGAGCCAAAAACACAATGCACCCGTTAAGTATAAAGCGATTTCAAATGCTGTTTTCGCGGAATCGAATAAAGCATCCATCATGTTTTTGAAAATCTCCAAATCCATGAATCCTATTAAGCGGAAAAGCCCCGTTGCTACAGCAATTAAGAACATCCCAATCCACAATCGATTCAATACCATATCTTACAAAACTAAAAAGATTTTTAAATATACTAAAAGTGAACGATAGAGGGGTTATTTATATTTTGAAGTGCAAACCAAATATTTCGTACCTATATGAGAATTGCGACTCAGTTAAATTTCTTTTACTTTTTGTCCGTCAAAAAGTAACAAAAACCTCGTCGCCGTGATCTTTTTAGTCACCCAAATGCGCTTATCTCCTACAAAAACAAAACTCGCTGCGCTCAAACAGTTGTTTTTGTTACGGAGATTTCACTATTTGTGTACCCGACTAAAAAATCAATGCGACATCCTATTCTGACTTCGAGTAGCTATTTTACGAATATGTCTGACTTCAATAATTAATTATCTTATCGCTTTTAATTCCAGCATCTCAAAATAAAGTTAACCCCGATAGAGAATGTTCGAAGTTACATTTTGTACTTTTTATAATCCTTCATCTTTCCAGAAAGTTTATCAAACCAAAAAATCCGAAAAAAGGAATTCAGACAACTGCTCCTAATCAATTCCTTCATATTGATACAACGTATTATAAAAAATTAATAGATACACCTAAAGTGGCTGTTGCATTTGCTTCGGATAATTTTTCAAAATTCATTATGGGGCATAATATCGCCTTGGAAAATAGTCACAAAAACATAGTTAACGTACTTAGAAAAACAATTGATACCATTCACAAGTTTCATCCCAATCATCTTTGTACTGTTAACATTGTTTCTGATGGTGGTGCTGAAAACAAAGCTAAACCTATCAAAGAATTACTCCAAAACAATAATCGACCACCTCTAAAGCATTTAATTGCACTCAAGGATATTGCTTTTTCAAACTCACCTATTGAAGCGGTCAACAAAATATACAAACGATATCTACGATTTTACAAACCAATAACATACAACGAACTGATTACAATTACAGAATTATTTATTCATGATTATAATAGAATTCGTCCTCATGGTTCATTAAAAGGCTTAACGCCTTTTCAAGCATATACCAACATACAAGCTCCCGATTACAAACAAGACATTCAACTGGCGCAAAAGAGAAGAATTACATTTAACAAAAAAAACCGTTGTTTGTTCTCCTGCTAAACAGTAACGATATTCTTCATCTTTCTCTAAACCACTCGTAAAATAGTTATTTGTAAACATGGAGTATCAATAGTATTGATTTCACATATCTGAATCACGTTTTTCTATTGCCTAGAAAAATACCTCGCTCTACTTTTGAACGAGGTATTTATTATATTTTATAAATCATTGATTTTTAGAATTGTACGGTAGAACGGAGTGGTTAGCATAGAAAAATGGTAGATGTTGCGGGTCAAGAAACAAGTGAACCAAAAAGAGCCCCAAAAAAACAACCTCCAAAAACCCACTTAAAAACGGGTATTTAGATGGGAATGAACCGAAAATAAAATAAATGTAAAAATAGGCTGTAAGCCTTAGCAGTAAAGGAGTTTAGCAAAGAAACGGATTGTTAATAACTTTTTGCTGAAAAGCAAATGTTTCTATCTTCTTGATGGGCTTCTAATTGTTTTAATGTCATTTTACCGATTATTAACTTACTGTAAAAATACCTACATTTCATACATCCGATACCTCGAAGAAGCCACGAAGTGAATTGAGCACATTACCGATTATTTTTAAATAAATCAAATAGCCGATAATTGAGTACATTACCCGTTATTTCCTTTTTATTCCATTTAGCCATTCTTTCATTTTTTTTTCATAATCACTATATGAAAGTATATAATAAGAATCTTTAAAAATAATTTTTTCTCCTTTCTTATCCACTAAATATATATATTGCGTATCACCATTTCTAATTAAATTAAAGTCAGTTAAAATTATTTTATTATCTCTTAGAATACCATTTAGAAGAACAAAAAATGGTTTATTATAATATGAATCTGCATAATAAAATGTTAACTTGAATTCATTGTTATTTAAAGATACCATTCCCTTAAAACAAGACTTTAAAGTGTCTGTTGATTTATACATAAGTCCTACAACACGATGTCTGAGTTTTACATCAATTAATGAATCTCTATCAAATTTCAGAATAAAAATATTACCAGGCTCAGAATCCACTTCATCAATCCAATTTGGATTTGTCAATGAATCGTCTATAGTTACTATAAAATTAGAGCCAAGTTGTTGATCTATAGATATTTTTATAGGAATTTGACAATATATTTCATTTGATAAAATGAATGAAAATAAAAAATAAATTGTTATATTTTTCACACTAATCTCTTTTTATTGATTCGATATTGGTCCTGAATTATTAATAGGAGATGTTCCTTCTACCTTTTCTTGAGAAGCATTTAATATCTTCATAAGTCGCTGCTCAAGTTTGTAAGCATTACTAGATGGATGAAAAACAGATGGAGAATAGCCATCTTTTAAATCGTCCTCTGTAAAACCATGTTCTGCATACCAATTTTTTGTACTCTCATTATAATTAAAAAAGGAACTGTGGTCTTGTTTTGCTACATCCGTTCCTCCATAAAAATGTTTTGCTACATGAGCTACTAATTCATGAATATATGTATTCCCATAACCTATTTTTTCATTATTTTCTAAATTAGCATTAGGGTAACCAGTAATACCAACCAAAACAATACGCCCGCCCTCTTTTAATTCATTTCTTATAAATTTCTCTTCCGAAGTGTTGACCATTAGACCATATAAAGATATTGCAGTTTTGTTTTCGTCATTAATCACGGAATAATCTCCTGCATCGAGTAGCTTCCCTATCATAAAAGAATAATTTATATCTGATTCTGTCATTAATTTTGTATATCCATCCTCTTTCCCAGTAACTACAGTTTCGTTAATTATTAGCACATCATGACAACCCATAAGAGATTTAATATCATTAATACACATATTTAGAACTTCGTCTTCATTTATGAGATTAATGATTTCTCTGCCTGCCATTCTGTTCCCTATTAAGACAGCTTCTAATCCTTCTAACTCTATTGCATTTATCACTATATTCTCACTAAACGCATAACTTGAATTCCATGGGTATTTAGCATAAAGTGGATCTACCGCAAAGAATCTCCCCAATCTCGGGTCATGCATCCTATATTGATAATTCACACTATTTCCTCGCCCCTTTATTTCATCATCACGTTCTTGATTTTGGAACCCATACCTATACCCATCTTCCACCTCCTTGCACACCGTCACCGTAGTTGTATCGTCAAAACTCACCAACACATCGTCCACTCTAAAGAAGCAGAATGCGCTCGCTTTGGTCATGTGAAACTCGAGGGTGTAGTTTGCTCCTGCACTTGCAGGCGTAAACGATAGGTTGTAGGTGCCAGCCGTCGTATAATTACCACTTGCCACCACATAGCCATAGTTGTCTTTTACAGATACTTTGATAGGAATCGGCGTTGAACTCGGTGGCCAAATAACAACCGTTGCACAGGTATTTCCAATCACTTCAAAACTCACGTTGTGCACTCCTGTTCCTGTGGTAAAAGCTTTACTTGCTCCAATATCCTTCTTAGAGGTATTCGGATTGCTCACCTGCATTTCACCTGAAACATAGGTTACCAGACCGTTACCCATTGCTGTCCAAGAACCCCAAGAATTAAAACCTTCTTCGAGTGGTTTTTGGGTTATCAAAGTGGTTGAGTCATGGCAAATCGTTTGCTTTCCTTCAAAGGTTCGACCTGTGAGCATAACGCCAAATGGTGAGTAATCGTACGCCGAAGCGATACTTGCTTGCCAGTAATCGACTGTGCCACCGTTGTCGTGCGGTATTGGTTTGTCGGTAATTACCGTTAAAACATTGCCAAGATGGTTGGAAAGCTCGTAGCGTTTGTTGCCGAGCGTGTGAATAATATTCGATGAATCTGTATTCCCAAAAGCCGAACCTAAAACGTTTACAGAATCTTTCAACATTCCTAATCTCGATGAGCCATAAATGTATTTCTCTGCTTGGAAATAAGCAAGCGAGGAATTTACGGTATCTATGTTTAGGTTGTATGTTGACATGCAATCGTTTTCGGTTTGATAAATGTAGGAAATATTTTGGAAAAAGCAACAAGAATAGTACAACAAGCAAAGTAGTCAAGAAACAAGTGAACTAAAAGATAGCTCCCAAACTGGTTTAGTACAACATTAAAAATTTAAACCGAAGTGTCTGTTCGATACCTAGGTTTAAATCTTCTCATTTTTAAATAGTTACGACCACGAAGTAGCAGCGAAGCTAATTTTCGAAGTGTTTTTCTGAGAAAGTTTTAGATGTTACGGCGAGTACATTACCGAGCAGCTACTCCTTTATTTTACCTTCAAAAATTTTTGTTCCATCTTTTCTTAGTTCATTTTTGAAATAAATACTATCTCCCTTTCTACCTAATATCAAACTATCTTTAGTTATGTATAATAATTTAAAATTATCAAATCCAGTAAATAAGGAGTCTTCTTTTATTTCCCAATTAATATAATTTCCAAAATCAATTTTTCTTCTGTCTCCATTATCCAATAAATAAAACCTCTCAATAAATCCATTTTTACAAATTTTAAAACTTATATTCTCTTTTTTTTCGATTTCACCTGATTGTCGTTCTATTTTTTTTACATTCCAATATTTACAGCTATTGCCCGTTAAATACTTTTCTTTTGAATTGCATGATGAAAAACACAAGAAGATTATGAAAATAATGACATTTTTATTCATCTTTTAATAATTTTAATATTTAGGTGAGGTAGTTTTTCCTACATGTTTAACATTCCCTTTATTTTTTTCGATTTTTATTAAAAAGTTCATCCGTTCTACGGATATATTCATCGTAAGGTAAAATGAAATAATTATCTTTAAAAATTAACTTTTTACCGCTATCATCAAACAAATACACATATTGACCAGTATCTATTCTTATTGAATTAAAACCTGTGAAAATTATTTTATCACCTTTAATATAACCATTTAACAAGTAATAAAATGGCTTTTTATACTCAGATTCTATATAATAGAATGATAATTTAAATTTGTTATTTTCAATATTCAAATACCCCTTAAACAAAGTTTTCAAAGGCTCATTGGGAAAAGTAACGAGTCCAAAATATAAATGAGAAAAGTCTACTTTAATTAATGAATCCTTCAGGAATTCAAGCTGAAAAATATCTGGTCTCTGATCTCTACCATCTACCAAGAAATTATAATTTGTGGAATCCATTATTGTTAATTTAGTAATAGAATCTGATTTATAATCAATGGTAATTCCAATATGAGTTTGTCCATATGAAATGGACATAATTGATATGAGGAACAATATAACCAATGTAATTTTATTTTTCATTTTTAATCGCTATTTGTCGGTCCTGAATTATTTACAGGCGATGTCCCTTCTGCATTATTTATGATTTTAGTAAGTCTTTGTTCTAGTATATATGCCGTGCTTGATGGATGGAAAACGGTAGGTGATTTTTCATTCATTAAATCATTTTCAGAAAAACCATTTTTAGCATACCAGTCCTTTGTATCATCATTATAATTTAAAAATTCTTTATGATCTTGTATCATAGTATTGCTGCCCCCATAAAAGTATTTAGCCACATGGCTTACCAATTCATGAATATATGTATTTCCATATTTTCTCTTTTCATTATGGGACATATCACTCAATGATTTAACATTACTACTTCCTGTGATTCCTACAATTACTATTTTACCTCCTTTGTTTAATTTATCTTCTAAAAATTCTTTACTAAGACCAACATTATCTATTGCATTATAATAGGATATAAATTCAGCACTCTTTTTTTCTGGTAGTAAAACTCTTATATCTCCATTATCAACCATGCTTCCTATTTTAAATGTATAATTTAGGACAGCATTATTCATATTAGTTGTATAACCATTTTCTTCCCCCATAACAGTGACAGATTCGGCAATTATTAACACATCATTACAGCCCATCAGTGAAACAACATTAACCAAGCATTTACTTAAAATAGCATCATCATTGACAAGATTTATAACCTCTTTCCCTACCATCCTATCTTGAATACATACAAATTCTAATCCCTCCAACTCAACTCCATCAATAACTCTATTCTCGCTAAACGCATAACTTGAATTCCATGGATATTTCCCACTCAACGGATCCACCGCAAAAAACCTCCCCAATCTCGTATCGTGCATACGATACGTGTAATTGACAGAGTTCCCTTTCCCTTTAATCTCATCATCGTGTTCTTGCCCTTGAAACGAGTACCTATACCCATCTTCCACCTCCTTACACACCGTCACCGTAGTCGTATCGTCATAACTCACCAACACATTATCCACTCTAAAAAAGCAGAATGCGCTGGCTTTGGTCATGTTAAACTCGAGGGTGTAAGTAGCGCTTGCACTCGCAGGCGTAAACGATAGGTTGTAGGTGCCTGCCGTCGTATAATTGCCACTTGCCACCACATTGCCATAGTTGTCTTTTACAGAAACGTTGATGGGAATGGATGTTTTTTGATTGGTATGGTGGATGTCGTTTCGCAAATGGTTGTTTTTAGTTAGATAAATGTAGGAAATATTTTTGAGAAAGGAAATTTGTAAACAATGATTTTTAGAATTCTACGGTAGAACGGAGTCGTTAGCATAGAAAAATGGTAGAT
>JBEBRN010000082.1:0-10986 GCA_040394775.1 Taishania pollutisoli | reverse complement strand
ATAAAAAGCTAAAAACGACTGATTTATACAAGCAAAAAGAGTTTAAAATAATGTCGAATAAATCCATATTGATATCATTATAAGTTATGAAAGAATTTAAAATTTACGGAAATAAGGACACACGTTCTGGATTTGGAGAAGGTTTACGTATTTTGGGTGAAAAGAATCCAAATGTCGTTGCTCTTTGTGCCGATTTAACAGGTTCATTGAAAATGGATGCGTTTAAAGACAATCATCCAGAGCGCTTTTTTCAAGTAGGTATTGCTGAAGCAAACATGATTGGTTTGGCGGCAGGAATGACAATTGGTGGAAAGATTCCGTTTACTGGAACCTTTGCCAATTTCTCCACAAGCCGTGTATATGACCAAATTCGTCAATCCGTAGCTTATTCCAATAAAAACGTAAAAATTTGTGCTTCTCACGCTGGATTAACACTAGGTGAAGATGGTGCAACGCATCAAGTGTTGGAAGATATCGGTATGATGAAAATGTTACCGAATATGACCGTTATTGTTCCATGTGATTATGAACAAACACGACAAGCAACGATTGCTATTGCAGATCACGAAGGGCCTGTTTATTTACGTTTCGGTCGTCCAGTAATGCCAATATTCACTGCTGAAGAAACGAAATTCCAAATTGGAAAAGCAGATGTTTTGGTAGAAGGAACAGATGTGACAATTATTGCTTGTGGACATATGGTTTGGAAAGCGATTGAAGCGATAAAAGTATTAGAAGAAAAAGGTATTTCTGCTGAGTTGATTAATATGCATACCATCAAACCGTTGGATGAAGCGGCGATTTTAAAATCGATTGCGAAGACACGTTGTGTGGTAACAGCAGAAGAACACATGATCAACGGCGGTTTAGGTGAATCGGTTGCAAAAGTCGTGGTGACGAATGATTTAGTTCCACAAGAATTTGTAGCGGTCAACGATACGTTTGGCGAATCAGGAACACCGATGGAACTTATGGCAAAATACGGAATTGACACACCAGATATCGTCAAAGCTGCTCAAAAAGCGTTTTCAAGAAAGTAATTATAGAGCGTCTGAAAAGACGCTTTTTTTATGGATGGGGTATGAATAACGAAGAATTTTTTCTCAGCAAACTTGGACAAACCAATCAAACGCCGTATTTAATCGAAGTCGATCGAGCTGAAGGTTTGTACATCTACGATAAAAACGGAAAAGCCTATATGGATATGATTGCAGGTGTTGCAGTCAATAACATTGGCAATAGACATCCAAAAGTCGTTCAAGCTATCAAAGACCAAACGGACAAATACCTGCACTGCATGGTTTGGGGCGAATACATTCAACAACCGAACATTGATTTTGCCGAACGTTTGACAGCACTTTTACCCGCGAATTTAAATTGCGTTTATCCCGTTAATTCTGGAACTGAAGCCAATGAAGCCGCATTGAAATTAGCGAAACGTGTCACCGGAAGAACAGAATTGGTTTCGTTCAGAGGTTCGTATCACGGAAGTACGCATGGTTCGATGAGTGTTTCGGGAAATGAAACTAAGAAAGCTCCTTTTCGACCATTATTACCCGATGTTCGTTTTCTACAACACAATAACATAGACGATTTAAGTCAAATCACCACAAAAACAGCGGGCGTAATCATTGAAACCATTCAAGGCGACGCAGGTGTCAGAGAATCTTCCAAGGTGTTTTTACAAGCATTGCGAAAGCGTTGCGACGAAACAGGCGCACAACTGATTTTTGACGAAATACAATGCGGCATGGGACGTGCAGGAAAAGCATTTGCCTTTGAGCGTTCTGGAGTTGTTCCCGATATTTTAACCTTAGGAAAAGCATTAGGTGGAGGATTGCCAATTGGTGCCGTAGTTTCTGCCAAAGATAAATTGTGGAAATTCACGTACGACCCCATGTTGGGACACATCACTACTTTTGGCGGTCATCCGTTGATTACAGCTTCGGCAGCAGCTTTCTTGGACGTATTAACAAACGATATTGATTTCAATGAGGTAGAACGTTTAGGCGCACTTTTAGAGAAAACAATTTCCGCCGACCCAGAAATCATAGAATCACGTCGTGCAGGAATGATGTTTGCTTTTGATATGGATTCATTCGAACGCGTGGAAAAAGTCGTGAAGCGTTGCTTAGAGTATGGATTGATTAGTTTTTGGTTCTTATCGCATCCAAATTCCTTTCGTCTTTCACCACCGATAAATATTACCGAAGCCGAGATTATAAAAGCTGGGGAAATTATCTTGAAGAGTATAAAAGAAACGAGAGATTAAGAATTAATTTCCTTTTACTAAAGTAAACCCTTCTGGAACGTCAGTAAAAAATATAGATTCTAAAGGGTTGTCTAGTTTTTCTTTCATATTCGTTAATTGAAAGCTCATTTTGACACCATCTTCGACTTTACTGAAAGCAACTGGAAACCCAGGTAAGTTGCTATTTAGAATAGTCTGATCTTTCGAATCAATTCGAATATCTTTTGTTATCCAATATACCGTTGTAACGCCATTTTCTTCAACGATAAACTTCGTGCATTTGTATCCAAGAATGGTTTTTTGATCAGTAAAAGCAGTTGTCTTAGCATTTGAGTTTTTCACTTCTGAAGGATCATCAGGCTTTCCTAACATTGCCTTTTTTCCTGCAAAACTTTCATTTAGAGAAAGAACAACATCTTTATCTCTGTCCATAATAACGGAAGTCATGCTTATTCCCCCCATCTTGAAATCCATTCGTGTCTTGTTAGGTGCAAAATATAATTCCATCTTACTATTTCTCAACATGGCAACCGTTTGTTTTGCTTGGGCAGAACTATCTACGGCTTCTAACTCAATGTTATATTGAAAGTAGGCCTCTTTTAATTGAGCAAAAGAAGTTATGGAGATGAATAAAAAACTAATAAAGATAAGTACTCTCATATTTCTATTTAAATTTTTATTGTGTACTAACGTACTAATTTAATTCTTACAAACCTATTTAAAAGGTGTTGCTTTTCATCACACGTTCCTTCACAATTTATGGCAGGCTCTCTATCTCCCTTTGAAATAGCTTTTATTCTTGTTTCACTTATTCCAAGCGAGACTAAAACATCTTGAACAGTATTTGCTCTTTGTTGGCCTAAACTCATATTGTAATCATCTATTCCCCTACTATCACAATGCCCTTCGACAGATAATTCTATTTGGTCAAAGGCTTCTTTATACGCAATTATATTGTCTATTTTTCTTTGCTCTTTTTCTTTTAATGTAGACTTGTCAAAATCAAAATAAACAACAATGTCTTGCCAGTCATCAAATGTATGATCTTCTTCAGTTGTGTCTATTGGTATTGATTCTTTCAATTTGATGTAATAAACATCATCATCACCCTCTCCTTCTTTTCTATTCGAAGTGAAATAAGCAGCATCTTCTGTTAAGTAATAGGTAAAGTTAAAGTCATCACTCACACTGTTTATTGGAGCTTTTAAATGCTTTATTTCACCGGTAGTAGCTTCATTGAAAGTCGTCAAATAGATATCTAGTCCACCGTAACCAACTCGTCCATTTGAAGCAAAAGATAAGAGTGAATCACCTATAAAAAGAGGATACATTTCGTCTTGGTTGGTATTCAAACTAATAATCGGTTGTGGTTTACCCCATAATCCATTTTTCTTATGCGTGTAATACAAATCAGCGCCTTGTGTTTTATCACCCTGCTTTGAAAAGACTATGTAATTTGAGGAGCTATTAATTGTCGCATGTGCCGTTGATGAAGAGTCTTCTAATCCAGAATATATCCAAGGTTGCAAGTTTTCGAGAGTGTCGTTAGTCAGCTTCCCTTTATAGATATGAGGAGATCTTAAAAATTCGTTTTGATCGATGGGATTGTTCATTGTTACATAAACTTCGTTTGTTGAACTATCAATAGCCAATGAAATTACATTGTGATTTTTGAATTCATCAGGAATTTTAAATAGCTGAATTTCATTTGATACAGGAGAAAAAACGCTTGGTCTTACAAATAATAACTCGGTATTTTCTAACAGTGTATCTGCCACTTGATCTCTGAATTGATCGATTCCTGTTTCATGAAAAACGATTAAATTGTTTTTATAAGATGCTCCAGATAAATCTGCTTTAGATCCATTAAAAGAAAGCGATTTAAGTTCAACATGTTCTTCAGGTTTCCATGTTGGAATTTGTTCACACGATGCGATAAGTGTATCGACAAAAAACTCTGAATCTTTTGTTTTGTAAAGTTTAAATGATCCTTCTGCTATTTTATATTTTTGAATAGCCATAGCAGAAAAAGCATGGACATAGTAGAAAAAAGGTGACGTATTTTTATCCTTTATGAGTGAGTCTGATAATTGATAGCTTTTCTCATAATTCTCTGATATAAAACTAGCGTAACACCACCTCTGTAAGTCTAATGGTGATAGTAATGACTTGTCTGAAATTTCTTCATAACTAGACGCTGCTTTCCCATACTCATACTTGTCAAACCAATTATTGGCCGTAGGTATTGTTTGAGAAAAGGAGTTTAAAGTAAAAAAGAGGGTAAATAATAATCCTATTCCTTTCATTTTATACTTGGAGAATAAATTCTGTTTCGTTTTAACCAAGGAGTTCTATTGTCACCATTTTGTCCTTTGTTTTTATTTAATTGAATTTCTAAAAATATTTCATGAGAACCTTGAGAATACTTTCGAATATCAGAGAGTGTAAAATCGTATGAATAACCTAAGCTAAATATGCCTACTTTAAAACCGAACAATGCAGCAACTGCATCTGTGTGTCTATAGGATGCTCCTAACCAAAATGTATTATTCCACTCATAAAGTGCTGTAACATCTAGTTGGAAAGTTCCTGTCTCAATAGCTTGAAATAGAGTAGAGGTCTTTATTTTAGACTTTCTACCTACTTGGAAATTATAGCCGCCATATAAATAATATGTTCTTGCTAAAGGATTGTATAGTTTTATTTCAACGTTAAATAAGTCTCTTTTTGATTGAACTAAATTATAGGCAGATAATCCTACGTAACCTTTGTCCAAAAAGTAGTAGAAAGCACCGAAATTTACGTCAGGCACAAACTTATTATTATAGCCTCTTCCAATAGATGGATCATTTGGTAAATAGGTTACAATCTTATCTATATCTATATAATGTTGTGATAAATTGACACCAATACCTAATCCAATACGGTGCTTGTTGGTCTTATCCAGCTGAAGGTGATACGCCGTATTAATGTTCATACCAGTTGTTCGGCTAGGCCCAGAAACATCGTTGTAAATGGTTCCTCCAAATCCCATATTCTTACCAATCTTAGAACTTGCAGAAAGCACTTGTGTTGTAGGAGAACCTGGGAAGTTAGTCCACTGTTTTCTAAAGTTAAATTGTATTGGAATGTAATCTTTGCTTCCTGTTGCACCAGGGTTTATCAACATGTCATTAAACAGATACTGTGAATGCAACGCAATCTGTTGAGAAAATGCTGAAAAAGCAAAAATGGTAAAAAGTATAAATAAAATCTTTTTCATATACGTTATCTTATAATTGTAATATTTCCTATTAGTGGTTTTCTATCGTTTTTATTTAAATCAATAATGTAATAATAAACTTCTGAGGGTAAGTTAACACCATTTACTTTTCCATCCCAAGGATCATAAATGCCTTTTTGTTTAAAGACTAAGTTTCCCCATTTATTAAAAACTTTTAACTCTGCTTCAGGATATAAATACATATTGTCGATAACCCATGAGTCATTGTAATTATCGCTATTAGGTGTAAACGCATTCACAGGATTTATACAGCCAGAATTATTGACAGGAATACGTACTGAGTCAGTTTCAGAGCAGCCTAAGATATCTACTACAGTTACAGAATAGATTTCACCTCCTAATTTGTCAGCTAAACTTGTATTTGCACCACTTGTCCAACTATAATGATAGCCGCCGTTACCTCCTACAGGAATGACGATTGCCGTTCCGTCATGTTGGTCGATACAACTTACTTCTGTCGTCTCAAATTGTAAACTTATTGGACTTGGTTCTGTAATATCAACGGATAACGAATCCGTACATCCTTTTTGATCTTCTACATTAAGGTGATATTCTCCAGCGTGAATGTTTAATAAATCTTGTGTTGTTGAACCATTTGACCACATTGTATTAAAAGCAGGGTTTCCTCCAGTAATGGTAACGAAAATGTTACCATCTCCTTCTCCCGAACAACTTACGATGTCAGTAGTGTACGATAGGCTTAATTGGTCAGGCTCAGGAATGTCTAAATAAACCTCATTAAAACAACCATTTGAATCGATTATTTCTAGTTGATAAGTATCTTTTGGAAAACCATTGATGTCTTCTGTTTGAGCAGATAAAACAAAATCAGAATTTAACCAAGTATAGCGATAAGGCTTCGTTCCCCCAGTAGGTGTAATATCTATAATTCCATCGGCTAAGCCATAGCAGGTAACAGGTGTGATTTGTTCATTTAATAGAAGTGGATTTGGTTGGTCAATATTGATTAAATCGGATAATAGACAACCGTTATTGTCGGTTACAACAAATGTATAATCACCCGCTGTCAGTTCTTTTATTTTTGCTAATGTGTCTCCATTTGACCAACTGTAAAAATAGGGGAAGGTTCCTCCTTCGACATCAATCGATATTTTACCGTCATGACCATCATTACATAGTACATTTTGCTTTTCAAAAGTGTAGGATAACGTATCTTGAGGTTCTGTTAGTGTAATATTATTGTGGGTGATACAATTATGTGCATCTGTTATTTCTACTTCGTAGTATCCTGCTATCAATGACGAAAGATCTTCTGTTACTTGGAAATTATTCCAAGTATACTGATAAGATGTCGTACCACCATTGACTGTTAAATTTACAGAACCATTATTCCCTCCTTTGCAAAGAATGTTAACTCCAGTTATCGTGCTTGTTAATTTTGGAGGTTCGTTAACAATTACAGTCCCTGTTTGTTTACAGTCATTTCCATCTTTTACAAGATACGTATAGCTTTCTGAGGGATAACCAATTAAATCTTTATTGGTATCGCTTAGGTTATAAAGGCTGTTCTTCCAAGTGTATGTATATGGAATAGTTCCACCAGTAACGGTTAAATTAACTTTTCCATTTGACTCTCCAAAGCAATTCACATCTAGCTTAGAACTTACAACTGTCAATGATTGAGTAGGCTGCGTCACAGGAATAGAATTTGAATAGGTACATCCTTTTTTGTCCGTCACAATATAATAATAGGTCATTGCTGTTAATCCTGTTATGTGACCAGTAGCTTGGCCAGTTGTCCAGTTATAGTTATACGGACTTGTACCTCCTGTAACTGCTAATTCTATTGCTCCAGTATTGTTGCCATAACATTTGACATTTGTAACACTTTCTGTAACCGCAATAGGTGATAAAGGTTGTTTTAATTCCTGTGTAATGACTTTGAAACATCCGTTATGATCAGTGATAGTCACAGTATAAATTGAAGCAGGCATATTAGTGATATCTTGGCTTGAACTCACGATACTTCCTAAACCATTTTTCCATGTGTATGAGTAGTCGGGAGTTGCGCCTGAAACAGTAAAATCTATGTTTCCATCACTTCCACCATAACAAGAGATGTCTGAGAAAGTGTGAGATGTGATTAGTTTAGAAGGCTGAATAATGGTTGCGTTACCCGTATATTTACAACCATTTGCATCCAATACTTGCACTTGATAATCGTCTGCTGGAATGTTGTTTAAAACTGCATTATCCATTGAGAATACGGTCGCTGAATTTTTCCAAGAATACGTATATGGTATCGTTCCTCCAGCCATTGTGACTTGAACATTTCCATTTGCATCGCCATTACATAAAACGTCGGTTGTAGAAAGGAAGCCGTTTAAAATATCGGGTTGAGCTACGTAAAAAGAAGGGAGAATCATACATCCATTCGCATCTGTTACGTTGACAGAATAGTTACCTTCATTTAATTCATTGATATCTTGAACACTTGAACCTGTACTCCATGCATACGTATAATTAGGAGTTCCACCCCAAACTTCTAAATCGATACTTCCTGTCGGAAGTGAATAGCATGTTGCATTTTTAACCGTTACGGAACTTGATAATGGTTCGTTCGGTTGATTAACAGTGAATGATTTAGAAAAAGCACAATTTTTACCATCCTTCACTAAAACGGAATAACTATCTGAAAAAGCGTTGTTTAGATTTTGACTATTTGAAACAACCGCACTAGAACTATTTTTCCAAGTAAATGTATACGATCCAGTTCCCCCTTTTGGGAGAATGCTAACCGAACCGGTGTTGTCTCCATAACATTTCACATCTTTAATTGTCTCATCTATTATCGTTATAGGATCCGGAGATTCTACTACGTAAGCTCCTACAACTGAACATCCAGTAATTTTATCTTTTACACTTACAGTATAGGTTCCAACTGGAAGACCATTTATTTGGTTAATATTTGCCCCATTTGACCACGAAATAGCGTAGCTTCCGCTACCACCAGCAATGGAGACTTTAGCCGTTCCATTTGAACCGCCATAACAATCCAAGTTTGTTCCTGAAACACTTATATCGGGACATGGAGAAGACGTTCCATCTTCCGACTCAGCCCATAAAGATGGAGCTATGAAAAGAAATAATAAAACTAAAAAGTAATTTTGTTTGCCTGCTATCATCTTATAATTGTTATTGTTCCGGTATACTCTTCCGAATGACTATTTTCGAGGTTAATTATGTAATAATATACGCCAGATGGTAATGGATTTCCATTGTATTCTCCATTCCAAGGACTATATTCTCCTTTTGCTTCATATACCAATCCGCCCCACTTATTAAATATTTTAATAGAAGCATTGGAGTACAATTCGATATTGTCGATTATCCAAGTATCATTGTATCCGTCTCCATTTGGTGTAATAGTATTTGGTATGAATACGCATCTTTCAGCACTTTCTAATATGATATAAGAATAAGTAGTTATACAATTATGTGCATCCTGAATTACTAACTCATATGTTCCTCCAGTAAGTTCTTTATTCACACTTGTGGTATCGCCATTACTCCAATTATAGCTATATGGCTTAACTCCTCCGTATGGAGCAACACTTATTTCCGCATCCGCTTGATCCATACAACTTAACTCCTGAATCTTATAAGCAGCTTCTAATTTGTTAGGTTGGCCAACGAAGAACGTTGTATCGTACACACAACTATTACCATCAGTAATTGTCACTTTGTGACTACCAGCCATTATACTTATGGCGTCTTCAGTTGTTTGCCCATTGTCCCATATGAAAGAGTAGTTAGGTGTGCTACCTGAAACGGACAAATTGATATTTCCTGTGCTATCACCATAACAAATAGCGTCTGAAATAACTGCTTGAATATTAATTGGTGTCGGTTGATTGACATCTACATACTGTTCATTTTGACAACCATTTCTATCGGTCACACGAATGAAATACCTTCCTTTATTTAGGTTTTCAATTAATTCGCTAAAGTGATTTAGCAGAATTTCATTTTGATTTCCCCAATTATAACCATACGGCGCAGTTCCACCACTAATTGTTAATTCAACCGTTCCGTCTCTGTAACCATAACAAGAAACATCATTTACAGCGATAAGAACTTTTAGAGAATCTGTTGGTTCATCCACTAATGTTCCAGTAAATGAAGTACAACCTTTTGAGTCTGTCACCGTTAAATTGTAAGTTCCCGAAATAACACCTTTTACTGAAGCGGTAGTTGCACCATTTGACCATGAATATGAGTAAGGAACAGTTCCTCCCTTCACCAGAGAAATTATTTCACCATCGCTTCCACCTTTACATTTTATTGTATTTGGTGATAATGTAGCGACTAATGGTTCAGCTGGTTGGTTAATAAACAAGATAGATGAGTCGACACAATGATTATCGTCAGTTACTAATAGCGTATAAGATCCAGAAGTAACATTTGTAATGTCTTCAGAAATAGCACTATTACTCCATGAATAAGCGTATGGAGTAGTTCCTCCAGATACTGAAGCGTCTATTGCTCCAGTTGCCATACCATAACAATTAATGTTCGTAATTGTTGAAGTAATGTTTAAAGGTGCAGCTGGTTGATCGACAACAGTTGAATACGATAATTGACAACCATTTTTGTCTGTTATTTCAACGTTATAAGTATCACTTTTTAAATCGATAATTGTAGAAGCGGCTTGTGTTAAAATAAGCGAACTACTATTTGACCAAACATAGTTATAAGGAGTTGTTCCTCCGAGCACGGTTAAGACAATGTCCCCTGTCTTTTTACCGAAGCAGTCTACTTTTGTATCGACAGATGAAGCTGTTAATGGCGCTACTGGTTCGTTTATTTGATTTGTTCCAATTATAACACATCCTTTATCGTCTGTGACTGTTACTGTATAACTTCCAGCAACGACATCTTGAATATTTGATGTAGAAAATCCGTTATTCCAAGAATAGGTGTATGGACTTGTTCCTCCTTCCACTTGTGAAATTATCGCTCCGGTATTTCCACCATAGCATAAAACTTCTTTTTTGGTTAAGGCTAAATCCAATGCTTTTTGAGGCTGCGTTAATTCGTAATTGTAAACGGCAGTACATCCTTTAGCATCTATTAGGTTTAAACTATGACTTCCTGCAACAACATTACTTAATATAGGATCGCTACTTCCATTAGACCATGTGTAAGTATAACCTGTGGTGCCACCAGCAATGTTTGGGTTAATACTTCCAGTTGCGTCACCAAAACAATTGATATTTTGAAAAGTAGGTGTAGAACTTAGCGCGTCCGTTGGTTCAGAAACAGTACGAGAGAATTGTTCCGTACAGCCATTAAAATCTGTTGCAGTAAGCGTATAAGTTCCATCGCCAATTCCAGTAATACTTTCGGTCTGATTCGGCATTACTATTCCTTTATCATTTGACCATCGGTAGGTATATCCAGCTGTTCCTCCAGTTGTTGTTACGTTTAT
>JBEBRN010000081.1:0-11500 GCA_040394775.1 Taishania pollutisoli | reverse complement strand
TTTTTGAGAGACAAAACCTCCTTCTTATTTTAAACGTTTAGGACGCTATTGATTTCTTACCACTTTATTTGTTTCATTAACCACAATTTCAGAGTCAAAAAAAGAAGATTCGATATTATTAACTTTTGTTAATGCGTTTAAATCTATGTCAACAAGTTGATACGACTCAAAACCTTCTCGTGCCCTATACCTTTCTTCAATAGTGTTCTGATTAACAAGTCTTTTACTTGTTGTTTGAGGTCTTAATAGTGTTTGACTAATCACTGGAATTGTAAGGGCAATAAACCCTATGGTCAGTAAAATTTTTCTCATTTGCGATTTTCTAGTTTTCATGTTGTATGTCTTTTAATATGTTTGATAACGTCTCGGTTTACCCAATTGCGTAAACATTCACTATACTATCCCTCTGTTAATAACCTGACAATCAACAACAAATCCGTTTTTAACCGTTTATCATTCAAATCAGAAACTTTAAAATAGGAATAGTTCACCGCGTTTTTATTTTGTATCTGTAAATGTATAAAAATTAGTTAATCTTCCAACAAATCAATCGGATATTTAACCTCACTTCATCCCCGCCTTTTCCTTAAAATCCTCTATCAAGTGATAAAAGTGCTTCAATTCCGCCATCGAGAATTCGGTCTTGTTTTGTGCGACACGAATTTCGTCTAAAAACGATTTTACTTCGCTCTCGGGAAGGTTGGTGCGTTGGCTTAATGAATAGATAAATGAAGCGTCAGAAAGGTCATTTGTGTCCAAATGATAGGTGCGTCGAATGTCAAAAAGGAAATAGTGAATCTTCTTTAAAACCATATTTCCAGGACTGCCATTTTCGTAATACAGAGAACCGATGGTTTTAGCGAATTCGACCGATTTATTTGCTTCGGGTTCTACCACTGGAATTGCTCGTTGTTCGCGTTTACTTTTGAAAATCAAATAGATGAGTAACGCTATTAAGAGTAAATACCATGCTGTTCGGAGTGCTGCATTACTCAGAATAAAACGCATTGGAGTGGTTTGCTGGTCGATGTTGTATTGTCCATCGTACCACAAGATATTTTTACCTTCTAAATACTGCAATGAATGGTAGGCGAACGGAAAGGTACTCTTTTGCAACAGGTAATAATTGGTGTAAACGTCTGGCTCTAAATGCAGGTAAAAAGTCCCTTTTCCATACGGAACTTGAATAAAATTCGGCGCAGTTGTTTCGTTGACGGTCATTGTTCCTAGAATCGTCACGTCTTTTCCATTGGGTGGTAATTGATCGAATAATTGCGGTGTATCTAATTTGTCAAAAATGGCATCTTCTCGGTATTTATTCAATGACAAATAGGTTGGATAAGCGGTAACACCATCGCCTGTTTTATACGCTTGGTAAGTGGTATAGCCAATTTTCAAACTATCCAATAAAACAGCATCCACGTCGCTCGCAGCAATGAAAGCTGTTCCTCCATTTTTTACAAAATCGATGAGTTTTTCATTTCCTGCTTTCCCTAAACTAAAGGAATTACCAACGAACAGCAACGCATCATTGGCGTGATAGTTGGCCTTTTCTTCCAAGAACATATACAGCGATTGGTTGACCTCCGTTATTTTTGGTTGCTTTTTGAATAGTTGTTTGAGTTCATTTTTAGTAACATACGTTCCGTACGGCGTTTTTAAAGTTGGACTGTAGCTTTTTCGCCAATCAATCGGTTGTTTTTGACCCGCTTGCATGAGTGCCGTCAGAATCAATACGATGACAATTAAAACGATACCAAATTTCAAATTCAACTTCATATCAATTCATTTTTAAAGTGAATGAAATCGTTTTGGAACGTTTCAAAAGTCGCTTGGTCAATATCGAATTTACCAAACCACACATAATTGAAAAGCGTTGTTGTCTTTCGGAAATTTTCTTTTATTCTCTCGTCTTTAATTTCTAATAGAAATTCTTGATTCGTCTTGCGATAATCCCACGTAATTAGTCCTTTTTTGGCTAATAGTTGTAGGTTTTGTAAGTGTAAATACCGAATCGCGACATCCCATTTTTCTTGCTGAATGGCTTGTTGCAAATACGCTTCGACATTAACATTTTCTAAATTTCGCTCAACAAATTTAAAGTCGCCTTCATCCCCTTCTTTCACACTTCGCTGAATGACTTTATTTCGAGAGAAGAAAATTTTGTAGAATGTAAAGATGATCGCAATGATTCCAAGTGCAATTAAGGTATATAAAACAGCAGTTTCACTCGTGCTTCCCCAATCGGGTAAAAATGATTCGAAAAATTGATTCAGCCAATTCTTAATACGTTCAAAGAAGGAAAGCCCATTCACTTTTTCCTCGTTGTAATTAAATTCGTTGGAACTATATTTTTGTTGAACGGTCTCAAACTTTTGAGAAACCTGTCTATCTTCCACGAATAGTGAGTCAGAAGAAAATTTATCGTACGCTCCTTTTTCCCAATACGGAATTTTTTCTACAACCGTAAATTCTCCTTTCTCCGCCAAACCAAAAATTGGTGTCACGAAAAAGGTAACAAATGCAATTAAAAGTAAAGGAAAAAGGTGTTTTTTCAATTTAAATTTCGTCAGTTGTAGAACCTATTTGCTCAATATCATCTAGTGTTTCTTCGCTATAACTTACTTCCAACAAGCTAAAATATTGTAAAACATAAAAGCTAATCAAATAGATAGAAGAAAAAACCACTAACAACGTGATGAAAGAAACACCTAATGAAACGATGATTTTTCCACCGAATGTTAAAAAGAAATCGTGGTTAAATCCAACAGTTGTAAACGCCACAACTCCTAGTATAATCAATGGAATGAGCATTACAAAACCTAGTGTAATTTGCACCATAAATTGGAATAAATAAGAGGCTGCTCCATATTCAAATATTTTCGATTTTATCAATCTAAAAGATGCTGAAAAACTATCCCATAACTGTTCTTTTCCTTGTAAGTAAAGGAATAATGAACAATAAATAAATAACATTAACATAGCAGCCAAAATACCTATAGCGAAGGTTCCGATAAGCGGTATAAATGCAAGGATGAAAGCCACAATTGCAAAAGGAATGGATATTATGAGCATGACTAAAATAGAACACAGGAAGAAAAGAATATACTTACCAATATTTTGTTTGATTTTAGCAAACACATCACCTGTTGTGAAGTCTGTATTTCCTTTTTCTTCTAGCAGCAGCATATACTCTATACCAAAAACAGAAACAATCAGAAAAAAGATCATCATCAAAAGTCCGAAACTAGCAGCAATACCTAATATTGTAGGTAAAGAAGGTTCAATAGACCCAAAAACTAACGGTGTAATATAACTAATCGAGTAAAACATCAGCAACATGAAAATCGCTATAAACGGCAGTGAAAGTGTCAGAATATTTTTATTGAAATGTTTAAAAATCAGTTTAAACAACGTAATATAGTCAGAAATTAGTTCACCTAATTTTCGGCTTTTCTTAAAAGTAAAATCTAGTTTTTCCATAAGTGTTTTTTAGCGAGTTGAATTGGATAGATGATATAATAATACACAATTATTATCAAACTAATGAAAATAATCAACAATGATAATAAAAGAGAGAATTGATAATGACGTGTCACATAACCTTCCAAAGTTCCAGCCACCACAAAAAACGGAACGGTGCTCACTAAGATGATTCCCGCTTTTTTAATTTGCCGTTTGAACGATTCCAAGCGCGTATAGGTTTTGGGAAAAAGAAAACTATTGCCGACCATTAATCCACAGCCACCTGCGATAATAATAACCGAAATTTCAAATGTTCCATGAATCCAAATCGCACTCATAGCCGTTCCTAAAGCACCAAATTTGTAAAAGATATAGTGAAAAGCGCCGAGCATGATACCATTTGTCAATATAATATACCCTGAACCAACACTAAAAAAGATACCGAAGGCAAACGCTAAAAACGCAACTCGAATATTGTTAATGGTAATCGCCAAAGCACTTCCCGTTGCATTTCCACTACTGTAAATCGCTGCGGGATTTCCTTTTTTGATATTGGCAATCGTCGTATCCACATAACCATCACCCAATATCAATCGGATAAAACCTTCATCAAAATGAGCGGAAATAATACCGATAAGTGTTGCTAGTCCAAAAATCAGCAAACTATACAGCAAATATTTACGACTTTCAAAAACAGTCTTTGGAACATCGTATTTGAAGAACTGGAGAAATTGTTTATCTGAGTTTTTTTGATCTTTATAAATCGATTGATGCGCAAAAACGGCTAATTCATTCAAGTAATCTTTGGTTTTACTTTTGGGATAAAATGTTTGTGAATACGCCAAATCATTCGTTAACTCAATGTAATCAGCAGCTAATTCGTCGGGGTGAATGGCTTTTTTATTTTTGAGATGTTCCTCAATTTTCAACCATTTTTCTTTATTTCGTTCGATAAATGAAGCTTCACGCATAATATTTTTATCTTTGAGTGTAACAAATATATGGAAAAGCTATTAATAAACACACCTCAAAATGTTGACATTGAGTATTCGCTTGCTTCAGTGGGAAGTCGAATATTAGCAATTGCGTTGGATTATGCGGTGATGATTGGCTATGCATTTCTTATTTTTAAAATCATCGAATTATTCTTTAGCCATACGATGGATTCATGGTTGTATATGGGAACCTTAATGTTGTTTTTGTTGCCTGTTTTATTCTATCATTTTATTTTGGAGACTTTGCTAAAAGGTCAAACTTTGGGTATGATGGTGGTAAAATTAAAAGTGGTGAAAATTGACGGTTCTCGCGCTACTATTTACGAGTATTTTATCCGTTGGGTGATGAATATCGTCGATATTTGGATGCTTAGCGGTGTGATTGGATTGGTATTTATTATCTCGACAAAGAAGTCACAACGTATTGGTGATTTAGCTGCAGGAACTACTATTATTAATCTAAAACCGAAGCTTAAATTAATTGAAACCGTTTACGAAGAACTGAAAGATTCCTACGAAATTCAATTTCCGCAGGTGGTTAAATTAAGCGACAAGGATATTAATATCGTCAAGAAGAGTTTCAAGAATGCCGTTTCAAAAAGAGATACGACCGTCATCAACGCTTTGGCGACTAAATTAAAAAATGTACTTGAAATTCAGGACGTTAAAATTTCCAATGAGAAATTTGTAGAAACAGTCATCAAAGATCATTATCATTCTTTTAAAGAAAGATAAATCCATATTTTCATTTGTTTTTCTTGAAAATCCACTTTTTTATTTCTACCTTTCATAAAATATTTAGACTTTTTTGTAACCTATCTGAACTTGGACACTCTATTTGTATAGAAGGCAATTTAAAGTCGAGAAGATATGGAGAATAAAGTGCACCTTTTCTATATCGAATCACTATTTTGTTACATCTAATTGACAAATATGGAATCAAACAAGCAACTAAGCGACACGGAAATTATTGAACGAATCGTAAAAGGCGAAAAGCCTCTTTATGAACTGATTGTAAGACGTTATAATCCTTACCTCTATAAAGTAGGTAGATCCTATAATCTGAATCATGAAGACACAGAAGATTTGATGCAGGAAACATACGTAGATGCTTATAAAAATTTATCAAAGTTTGAAAATCGTTCTAGTTTCAAGACGTGGATTGTTCGCATCATGTTGAACAATTGTTACCACAAAAAGAATAAGGTTAGTTATAATAATGAATTAGGAGAGGATGCGATTAGTGACTTAAAGTTCCAATCGATTAATTCGATTAATGATACAGATAAGATGGTGGAAAATAAAGAATTAAATAGCGTTATTGAGCAGGCACTTGGAAAAATACCAGAAGATTACCGAATGGTATTTGCGCTTCGAGAAATGAACGGATTAAGCGTTTCAGATACGGCTGATTTACTAAAAATTAGCGAGAGTAATGTAAAAGTTCGTTTAAATAGATCAAAAACAATGCTGCGAGGACATATTGAAAGTGCCTATTCTTCAGCTCATTTATATGACTTTAACCTGATTTATTGTGACGGTATAGTAGAAAGAGTGATGCATGCTATTAAAGATATTTAAGTTATGAAAGGATTAGATAAAACTGATTTGGAAGTTTTGATAAAAGAACGGATATTCAACAATGCAGATATGAGTGAAAGTGATAAAATTGAAAAAATTGCCTATCACTTTGATAAAATAATGCAGACTTTAGGGCTCGACATGACAGACGACAGCTTGAGAGATACACCTAAAAGAGTCGCAAAAATGTATGTGCAAGAAACGTTTAGTGGTTTAAATCCGGCTAACAAACCTTCGATTAGTCTTTTTGACAATAACTATTCCTATCACCGAATGTTGGTAGAGAAAGACATCACACTTTATTCTAATTGCGAACATCATTTTGTTCCCATCATTGGAAAAGTGCACATTGCTTACATTCCGCATGGAGAAGTTATTGGACTTTCAAAGTTGAATAGAATTGTACAGTATTATGCCAAGCGTCCACAAGTACAAGAGCGGTTAACTGTAGAAATTGCAACTGCTTTAAAAGAAATTTTAGGACATGATGATGTAGCCGTAGTAATAGAAGCCGATCATTTATGTGTGGCTTCACGAGGGATTAAAGACACGAATAGTATTACACTCACAGCGAATTACGCGGGTGAATTTGAACAAAGCACTACTAAGCAGGAATTTTTATCCTACTTAAATTTTAAAAACTAAACAAAATGGGACAAAACGTAAAAATAAAATCAATTGAACATATTACACATGATGTTCTTAGAATACAATTGGAGAAACCTGCAAACATTGATTATCATCCGGGTCAAGCAGCAGATATTTCCATCAATAAAGCTGGCTGGGAAAATGAATTGAGAGCATTTACTTTTACTTCTTTACCCGAAGATGATCATCTTGAATTCGTTATCAAAACGTATCCTTCTCACAAAGGTGTCACCAATGAATTATTAACCTTAAAAGCGGGAGATGAGTTGATTGTTGGCGATGTTTTTGGCGATATATCTTATAAAGGAGATGGAATATTTATTGCTGGAGGCGCCGGTATTACACCTTTTATTGCCATCCTAAACCACTTAGAGAAGCAAGGTAAAGTTGGAAACAACAAACTATTGTTCGCCAATAAAGCGAAAGAAGATATCATTTTGGAAGATAAATTCAATTCATTGTTAGGCGATAATTTCATCAATATTCTTTCAAACGAAAAGCAAGAAGGTTGTGAGCATGGCTTTATTTCAGCAGAGATTATCAAAAAACACAGTGATAGTCATTTGAATCATTATTATCTGTGTGGCCCTGACCCAATGATGGATGCTGTAGAAAAGCAATTGGAGAGTCTTGGTATTCAGAAAGAATATATAGTCCGAGAATCATTTTAAAACCCACAATTCACTATATAAAAAAAGCGAGAACTTTAAAATTCTCGCTTTTTTTTTCGTTTAACGTATTATTTACTTGTTCAAGTTCTTAAATACTTCTGTCGAGTAAGGAGTAATACAAGCAAAAGAAATAGCGTATCCTTTAGAAGAATAAATGAATACTTGCTTTGCTTCTTTCTTAAAAAGATACATATACGTATTCCCTGCCTCACTAACAACCGTATAGATAGGTTCGTTTTCTTTAGAATACTCTCGCTTAATAATTTTATACAAGCTCGTAATGTTATCCGTCACGTGAATAAATTCATTGTTATTTAAGAACATAAAAAACTGACAAACCGAAGTTTGATCATATGTCTTTGTTATTTCAAAATCGTCATTCACTTCAAATTCCTGACGGTTTGTTACTGGCCAAATCTCTCCCATTTGGGCAAAAGAAACAGATACTGAGATAAATAATAAAATAGATAATAATACTTTCATAATTAATTGTTTAATAATTTCATACAGCTAAAGTCTACATTTTTATTTATATAGACAATACGCTAAATGGCGTATTCCGATTTTTATGAGACATTTAGTGCGTTTCAAGAAATAAAAAACCCAAATAAATTGCTTTACTTGGGTTTCACTATTAGAAATTAATTCAAAAACGAATTACATATTTCTTCTATACTGTCCTCCTACTTCAAAAAGTGCATTTGTAATCTGACCTAAAGAAGCTGTTTTACAAACTTCCATTAAGATATTAAACACATTTTCATTCTGAATAGCAGCCGTTTTTACTTTCTCAATATTTTCGGTTGTTAAATCTGCATACGCTTTATGTAAACTTTCCAACATATCAATTTGGTACTGCTTTTCTTCTTCCGAAGCTCTAATTACTTCTTTCGGTAAAACAGTCGGCGAACCTTTGGAACTTAAGAATGTATTGACACCCATAATTGGCAATTCACCGGTATGCTTTAACGTCTCATAATACAACGATTCTTCCTGAATTTTAGAACGTTGATACATTGTCTCCATTGCACCAAGAACACCACCTCTTTCTGTAATTCGATTAAATTCCGTCAAGACAGCTTGTTCCACCAATTCGGTTAACTCTTCAATAATAAACGAACCTTGTAATGGATTTTCATTTTTTGCCAATCCTAATTCATGATTGATAATCAACTGAATAGCCATTGCACGACGAACAGACTCTTCCGTTGGTGTCGTAATCGCTTCGTCATACGCATTCGTATGAAGTGAATTACAATTGTCATAAATTGCATAAAGCGCTTGAAGTGTCGTACGAATGTCGTTAAAATCAATCTCTTGCGCATGAAGTGAACGTCCAGACGTTTGAATATGGTATTTCAACATTTGAGCTCTTGGATTAGCTCCGTATTTTTTCGCCAAAGCTTTTGCCCATATTCTACGTGCCACACGACCAATCACTGCATATTCTGCGTCAATTCCGTTGGAGAAGAAGAAAGATAAATTTGGTCCAAACTCATTGATATCCATTCCTCTCGACAAATAATACTCTACATACGTAAAGCCATTCGCAAGTGTAAATGCTAATTGTGTAATTGGGTTCGCTCCTGCTTCAGCAATGTGATAGCCTGAAATAGAAACCGAATAAAAGTTACGTACTTTCTTTTCAATAAAATATTGTTGTACGTCTCCCATTAAACGAAGTGCAAATTCTGTTGAAAAGATACACGTGTTTTGTGCTTGATCTTCTTTTAAGATATCCGCCTGAACAGTTCCACGAACTTTACTTAAGGTGTCCGCTTTTATTTGGTCATAGACGTCTTTAGGTAAAATTTGGTCACCTGTTATTCCTAACAGCAACAAACCTAAACCATCGTTTCCTTCGGGTAAATCACCATTATAACGAGGTCTTGCAATTCCTCTATTATCGTATAATTCTTTTAATTTAGATTCAACTTCAGCTTCTAAACCATTCTCTTTGATGTATCTCTCACAGTTTTGATCAATTGCTGCATTCATAAAGAAACCTAACAACATTGGAGCAGGTCCATTAATGGTCATCGAAACCGAAGTAATTGGATTGGATAAATCAAATCCAGAATAGAGTTTCTTGGCATCATCTAAACAACAAATTGAAACACCTGAATTTCCTATCTTTCCATAAATATCTGGTCGAACATCTGGGTCATTACCATAAAGTGTTACCGAGTCAAAAGCAGTCGACAAACGTTTCGCTGGCATTCCTAAAGAGACGTAGTGAAAACGTTTGTTTGTTCTCTCGGGTCCACCTTCACCCGCAAACATACGCGTTGGATCTTCACCTTCCCGTTTGAATGGGAACAAACCAGCGGTATAAGGAAATTCACCTGGAACATTCTCTTGTAAAGTCCAACGTAAAATATCGCCCCAACCATTGTATTTTGGAAGCACCACTTTTGGAATTTGAGTATGAGAAAGCGTTTCCTTATGCGTTTCCATCTTCATCACCTTATCTCTAACTTTGAATTCAAAAATGGGATTTCTATACAATTGTTTTTTGTCTTCCCAATTTTTGATAATTTCCCAGTTCTTTGGATCAAATTCTAATTTAACTTTCTCAAATGTTTCTTGAATTCCTTTTATCAATCGATCTTTATCTTCGATAGTTGAATTCTTTAAAGTCTCTAGTGTCGATTGTAATCCAAAAAGTTGATCTGCAACTTCTACTTGCTGATTTACCCATTTATCATACGCTTGATTATTTTCTGCGATTTCAGCTAAATATCGTGTTCTATCCGGTGGAATAACATAAATTTTCTCTGACATCTCATCTGTAATATGAAATGTAGAATTCAATTCAGCACCTGTTTTTTCTTTTATTTTATCAATAATCACTTTGTACAACGTATTCATTCCTGGATCGTTGAATTGAGAAGCAATCGTACCATAAACGGGCATGTTATCAACAGGTTCATCAAATCGTAAATGATTTCTTTGGAACTGTTTACGTACATCTCTCAAGGCATCAAGTGCACCTCTTTTGTCGAATTTATTCAATGCAATTACATCGGCAAAATCCAACATGTCAATTTTTTCTAATTGCGTTGCGGCACCATATTCAGGCGTCATCACATAAAGTGCAATATCTGAATAATCCATTATCTCTGTATCCGATTGACCGATACCAGAAGTTTCTAAAATGATTAAATCGTATTTCGCTGCCTTTAATATAGAAACAGCTTCCGCCACATTTTTCGAAAGCGATAAATTTGCTTGTCTGGTTGCTAACGAACGCATATAAACACGTTTGTCCTTTATTGAATTCATACGAATTCTATCACCTAACAAAGCGCCACCCGTTTTACGCTTAGATGGATCGACAGAAACTACTGCAATTTGTTTATCCTCAAAATCAACTAGAAAACGACGTACTAATTCATCCACTAAAGAAGACTTACCAGCTCCACCCGTACCTGTTATTCCTAAAACGGGTACATGATTATTGGATGCCATTTGATGAATCTTTTCAAACAAGTCTTTTGTTTCTTCAGGAAAATTCTCAGCTGCAGAAATTAATCGAGCAATAGCAGGTGTATATTTTGATTCAATCTTTGAAATTTCATCCGTCAAACCACCACCAACGGGATAATCACATTGCTCAATCATGTCATTAATCATGCCTTGTAATCCTAAAGCGCGGCCATCATCTGGATGATATAAACGAGTAATTCCGTATTCTTCCAATTCTTTAATCTCAGAAGGGAGAATAGTTCCACCTCCACCACCAAAAATTTTAATCTGAGGTGCTCCTTTTTCTTGGAGCAAGTCATGCATATATTTAAAATACTCCGTATGTCCACCTTGATAAGATGTCATCGCAATCGCTTGAGCATCTTCTTGGATCGCACAGTCGACTACTTCTTCCACAGAACGGTCGTGACCAAGATGAATCACCTCACATCCAGTAGCTTGAATAATACGACGCATGATATTAATAGAAGCATCATGGCCATCGAATAGCGAAGCAGCTGTTACGATTCTAATTTTATTTTTAGGCTGATATGGTAGTATTTTATTCATCATTTTATCTCAATTTAAGCTAAAAATTTAAGTCAAGCGAATTTACAAAATTTCGTCATACGAAAGGCTATAAACGAAAAAAATCCCGCTGTAAAACAACGG
>JBEBRN010000080.1:0-11662 GCA_040394775.1 Taishania pollutisoli | reverse complement strand
TAATCACTTTTGAAACGTTACTAAAGCGTTATACATGAAATATTTTTATATTTGTTTAAATTTAAAACTCATAAAATGAAAAAATCTTTACTACTTTTAAGTGTGTTTGCTGCAGCAAGTTCTTTTGCTCAAGCAGACTTTACTAATGCTAACGCACCAGAGAATGGTACTTACACATTATATGTTTGTGACTCTTTTGCAAGCAATATGGCTACTGTAAAAGGAACAGGTGTTACTTGGGACTATTCTGATTTAGCTAGAATTGATGGTGAAACAAAATCTATTATTTTTGATTCAGTAACAAGTGTAGATTTTCCTACTGCAAATATTTCATACGATATTGAAGCAATGACAACTGATTTCTGGAATTCATCTGCAACAGAAAGAATCCGTGAAGGATTGGTACTTTTCTCTCCAGATTTAGGAATAGTGACTTCCACGTTTGATACAGATCCAGCAACTTTAATGACTTTTCCTTTTGCTTTTGAGGATAATTTAAATGATACATTTGAAGGAGTAGTTAACTCTTCTTTAGCGGGTGATATGCCAGCAACAGGTGTTCACTTTACAGAATACGATGGATATGGAACACTTAAAGTAGGAGTAGATGTTATTCCTAATGTTTCTCGTATTCGTTATGTGGATACTATTCATGCTTCAACTGGCTTTATTGGTGATATAGATGTGATATTAGAACAATTTGAATATTATGATTTAGATAATAGTAATGAGCCAGTTTTCATTCATACTGCAGGTGCAATTTATCAGCAAGGTTCAACAACACCAATGATTGAATATTCTTTAGTTGTTAGTAAATATGAGCCAACAGAAATCTATTCTGCAGTAGCTACTAAGAACATTACTAAAGTTGACTTCAATTTAGCGCCTAATCCAGTAAAAGATGAGTTATTTGTAAAAGGAGCTTTTGAAAATGCGACTGTTCAAATCATCGATCAAACAGGAAAAGTAGTTTATAATGGTACAGCATCTAACGGAAGTGTTATCTCAACTTCTAATTTAGATAATGGTATTTATGTTGTAAAAGCAACAGTTGATAACCAAACAGTTACTCAGAAAATCGTGAAGTTATAATTCAACTTAAACTTTGTTTAAAAGCCAACCCAATTAGGTTGGCTTTTTTTATGCACTGTTGTAACCATTTCTTTATTATCACGCCATTAACAGATAGGTTAGATTTTCAAAATTTAGCTGGATGTAGTGGGATTCAGCTATTGGTTGTTTGGCAATGTGAGAACTTAAATATTTAACTAATCTGCTGTATTATTGGGTACTAAGGGAATGTTGATAACTAGATAAGCTCTTTTTTAAAATATTTTCATGTTTTATTTTGGCGAGTACCGCAAAAATGGTATTTTTGCACTGATTAAATCAATCTATTTATATTTAATCTAAATAAACAAACATAATAATAGAGTTCATTTTATTTCTAACTAATTTAGTTTAATAATAACTCTTAGAACTATATAAGATAAGGATATGGGTTACACAGAAGAAGAATTAGCCAAGGACTTAGAAAACCAAGAGTATAAGTACGGCTTTGTTACCGATGTAGAATACGATGAGGTTCCGATTGGTTTAAGTGTGGAGGTTATTCGTATGCTTTCTGAGAAGAAAGAAGAACCACAATGGATGTTAGATTTTCGTTTGAATGCCTTCAAAGTATGGCAGTCGATGGAAGAGCCAGACTGGGCACACGTTACGTTTGAAAAACCTGACTATCAGGCAATTCGATATTATTCATCTCCTAAGGGCAAGAAAGGAGCAGAATCATGGGATGATGTTGATCCGGAAATTAAGGAGACGATGGAGAAGTTAGGTATTTCTCTAGATGAACAAAAAATATTGCAAGGTGTTGCTGTTGACTTTGTGATGGACTCTACTTCTGTAGCGACATCATTCAAAACTAAGTTGAAAGAAATGGGGATTATCTTTTGTTCCTTTTCTGAAGCTGTACAAGAGCATCCTGAATTAGTGAAGAAATACATGGGAACAGTCGTTCCTGTTTCGGATAATTACTTTGCTGCACTGAACGCTGCAGTTTTTACGGATGGTTCGTTCTGTTATATTCCGAAAGGCGTAAGATGTCCCGTTGAATTATCAACTTATTTCCGTATAAATAAAGGAGGTACAGGACAATTCGAAAGAACATTGGTGGTTTGTGATGAAGGTGGTTACGCTTCTTATTTAGAAGGTTGCACTGCTCCAAAAAGAGATGAAAATCAATTGCACGCTGCCGTTGTGGAACTAATCGCTATGGAAAATGCAGAGATAAAATATTCTACAGTTCAAAACTGGTATCCAGGAGATAAAAATGGATTAGGTGGCGTTTTCAATTTTGTAACGAAAAGAGGATTATGTGAAAAAGGGGCTAAGATCTCTTGGACACAAGTGGAAACTGGTTCTGCTGTTACTTGGAAGTATCCTTCTTGTATTCTGAAAGGAGATAATTCCATCGGTGAGTTTTATTCAGTCGCAGTGACGAATAACTACCAACAAGCTGACACAGGAACAAAAATGATTCATTTAGGGAAAAATACAAAGAGTACTATTATCGCTAAAGGTATTTCTACTGGTAGATCACAAAATTCATACAGAGGTCTTGTTCAAATTCACAAAAGTGCTGAGAATGCTCGTAACTTCACACAGTGTGATTCTTTATTAATGACGGATGAGTGTGGCGCGCATACTTTCCCTTATATTGAATGTAAAAACAGCACAGCGAAAATAGAACACGAAGCAACGACTTCTAAAATTGGAGAAGATCAAATTTTCTATTGTATGCAACGTGGTCTTTCTGAAGAAAAAGCGATTAGTTTAATTGTGAATGGCTATTGCAAAGAGGTGTTAAATAAATTGCCTATGGAATTTGCTGTTGAAGCGCAGAAATTACTAGCCATTAGTATAGAGAATTCAGTCGGATAAAATGTAAAATCAACTGATTTAGAAAAAAATAAAATTATAGATTATAATACGCGATAAGATGATTCAAATAAAAAACTTACATGCCTCTATCAATGGCAAAGAGATATTAAAAGGATTAAACCTAACAGTGAATGCAGGTGAAGTTCATGCGATAATGGGGCCAAATGGAGCTGGTAAATCTACTCTAGCATCTGTCCTTGCAGGAAAGGAAGATTACGAAATAACTAGTGGAGAAGTTATCTTCGAAGGAAAAAACTTACTAGATCTATCTATTGAAGACAGAGCTAAAGAAGGCTTGTTCTTAGCGTTTCAATATCCTGTAGAGATTCCAGGTGTTTCGAATGTCAATTTCTTGCGTACGGCGTTGAACGAGATTAAAGAATATAGAAAAGAAGAGCCTATTTCTGCAAAGGATTTCTTAGCACTTGTTCGTGAGAAATCTAAAATTGTTGAACTAGACGCTAAATTAGCAAGTCGTGCTGTCAACGAAGGATTCTCAGGAGGTGAAAAGAAACGAAATGAGATTTTCCAAATGGCAATGTTAGATCCTAAATTAGCGATACTGGACGAAACCGATTCAGGATTAGATATTGACGCTTTAAGAATCGTAGCACACGGCGTGAATACGCTGAAAAGCGATAAGAATGCGACAATTATGATTACGCACTACCAACGTTTGTTAGATTACATTATCCCTGACTTTGTACATGTTTTATACGACGGAAAAATAGTGAAAACAGGTCCGAAGGAGTTAGCACTAGAATTGGAAGAAAAAGGATACGACTGGATTAAAGAAGGAGTTGAAAGCATCTAATTAAAAGCTTTCATTAATATTTTTGAAAATGGATACAATACTTCAACAAGATACAAAATTGGCCTTGTTCGGTGCAAATTGGGAAAAGACAAATCTTCCTTTTGACACTGCCGTTTTAGAACAAGCCAATACAATTATAAACACACTCGATTTCCCTACTACGAAAGTAGAACGATGGAAATATACACGTGTGACGAAAATTTCAAACAAGACATTTACACAAGATAAAACAGCTACTATTCAATCATTACCCACTTTACCATTGAAAGATGCGTATAATGTGGTATTTGTAAATGGTGTTTACGATGCACGTTTGTCTACTACAACATTTGAAGCAGGTTTATCCGTTCAACCGATAGACATTGCTGAAGAAGCCAAGAATTACTTAGGTAAAATGGCAAACATAGAAGATAAAGTATTTGCAGCGTTGAATACTGCTTTTGCCACTAGTGGTGCTTTTATCAAGATTGATGCAAAGAAAGTAGTGGAAAAGCCCATTCAACTTGTTTTTATCAGTACAGGAGAACACAAAGTAGCGAATTTGCGAAATGTTGTTGTAGCAGATAAATTTTCACAAGCACGCATTACACAAGTTTTTCTATCGGAAAATGCAAACGAATGTTTTACCAATAGCGTTTCTGAGTATTTCATGGAAGAGAATGCTCATTTAGTAGTGGATAAAATTCAATACGAAGGAAGCACGGATTTTCATATCGCATTAGATTATGCCAAGCAACCTCAAAACACGACATTTAAAATAAACACCGTTACCTTAAATGGATTGTTGGTTAGAAACGATGTGGTAATTGATGTAAATGGTCAAAATTCGATTGCTTATCTGAATGGTGCTTACATTTTAAAGGACAATCAGCATGTGGACAATCACACATTTGTAAATCATTACGAAGCGAATTGTGAGTCGCATGAAAAATACCGAGGAGTGATTGATGACAAGGCAACAGCAGTCTTTAACGGAATGATATACGTTCATCCGCATGCACAAAAGATTGACTCTTATCAATCCAATGGAAATGTTTTACTTTCCGATACAGCAAGTGTGAACTCAAAACCCGAATTGGAAATTTATGCCGACGATGTGAAATGTTCTCACGGTTCGACCATCGGTCAATTGGACGAAGAGGCGATTTACTATTTGAGAGCTAGAGGAATTTCTAAAAAGTCAGCACGAGCATTGATGGTTTCAGCCTTTATTGGCGATGCATTAGATGGATTGGATAATGAAGAACTAGTAGATTACATACACGATATTTTGGAAGACCGATTCGGTTGGACATTTTAAAAAAGAATACATTGAAAAAATCCCTAACCATTTGAGTTAGGGATTTTTTTTTGGTAGAAAAAGAATATTTCTCGTAGGAACACGTAGGATTTCGTACTTTTGACAAAAAATGAATATGATACACTCCATCAATACATATAAAGAAGATCAGCATTTGATTATTATTTCAAATGAAACAAGTAATAAGGAATTGCCCCAAAAATGGCAAGATTTTGCTTCGAAATTCGAACAGAAGGAAGAAGACTTCGATTATATAAAAACAGAGAGTCAATTTATTTTCTTTGTAAAACAGAAAGATGCTGCAGAGAAAAATCGTGTTTTAGGAAGTAAGATTAGGACACTTCTTCCACGTGAGGCAACTTCTGTATCTATTATTGGTGCCGAAAAAGCTCAAATGGAGATTGCTGAAGGTATTGCTTTGAGTAATTATCAATTCATCTCCTTCTTCAAAGACAAAGCAAAAAAAGAATACCTTTTGAAAGAAATATTCTTAGTAGGAAATAAGGATGAAAAAGGTATTAAAAAATTAAACAACTCGATAACAGCAGTTTCATGGGCTAGAGATATGGTTAATTTACCATTGAGTCATTTGAATGCATTGAAGTTGTCACAAGAAATTGTAGCCCTTGGCGAGAAAGCTAATTTCAGCGTTGAAGTTTTAGAAAAATCTAAGATTGAGACCTTGAAAATGGGTGGACTTTTAGCGGTTAATAATGGCTCTGTTGAACCACCAACCTTTACTATCATCGAATACAAACCGACTAATCCTAAAAACAAGAAACCATTGGTACTTGTAGGAAAAGGTGTGGTTTACGACACTGGAGGTTTAAGTTTAAAACCAACCGCAGGTTCAATGGATTCCATGAAGAGTGATATGGCTGGAGCAGCAGCAGTTGCAGGGGCTATTTACAACTGTGCATTAAACAAAGCAGATGTTCATGTGATTGGATTAATTCCAGCGACAGATAATCGTCCAGGGTTGAATGCATATACGCCAGGAGACGTTATCACGATGTATAATGGTACGACAGTAGAAGTGTTGAATACGGATGCAGAGGGGCGTATGATTTTGGCGGATGCACTAGCGTATTCCGAAAAGTACCATCCTGCTTTAGTAGTCGATTTAGCAACATTAACAGGAGCAGCAGTGGTTGCAATAGGAACAAAAGCTTCTTGCGTGATGGGAAATGACTCAGAGAACTTGAAGAAATTAATCGAAGCGGGGAATGATGTTCACGAACGCTTGGTAGAATTTCCTTTTTGGGATGAATACTTAGAGGATATGAAATCACCTATTGCTGACTTGAAAAATATTGGTAGCCGCTATGCAGGAATGGTCACTGCAGGAAAGTTTCTAGAATGTTTTGTGAAAGCACCGTATGTTCATATTGACATTGCAGGACCTTCATTTTTGGATGCTGCACAAGAATATCGTCCTAAAGGAGGAACAGGTGTTGGCGTAAGACTATTAACACGATTTATAGAAAACTACTTCTAATGGAAAATAAAACACTTAAAATAGGAATCACCATCGGTGATGTAAATGGAATCGGTCCAGAAGTAATTATTGAAGCATTAAAGGATAACCGTATTTTTTCGGATTGTACACCTATTATATATGGTGCAGCAAAAGTGATGGCGTTTTATAAGAAAAATTTAGACGAAAATGATTTTGTCTATCAGTCAGTAAAAAATGCGGATGAAGCAGTCGCTAAGAAAATAAACATTATTTCAGCTTGGCAAGAAGATACAATCATAGAACCAGGTAAAATTACTGAAACAGCAGGAAAGTATGCTTTTAAAGCATTAGAATTAGCGACAAGTGATTTAGCTGCGAGTAAGTTGGATATTTTAGTAACGGCACCTATTTCAAAAGAAGCGATTCAAAAAGCAGGATTTCAATTTCCGGGACATACGGAATATTTAGCAGATCTTTCTGGTGAAGATGAAGCACTAATGTTTATGATTTCTGAAACGGTAAAAGTGGCTATTGTAACGAGTCATATTCCTTTAAAGGATGTTGCTACAACTTTGACGAAAGAGAAAATTCATCAAAAAATAGTTGCATTAAACACTTCATTAATAAGAGATTTTGGTATCGTTCGCCCAAAAATTGCGGTGTTGGGATTGAATCCTCATGCTGGAGAGAATGGTAAAATGGGAAGTGAAGAGAAAGAAATTATTTCACCAGCTATCGCACAAGCGTGGGGTGAGAAAATTTTAGCCTTTGGTCCATACCCTGCCGATGGATTTTTTGGTGCTACTACTATGAATAAATACGATGCTGTTTTAGCAATGTATCATGATCAAGGATTGACTGGTTTTAAAGCACTTGCATTTGATGCTGGAGTAAATTATACCGCAGGTTTGCCAATCGTGAGAACATCTCCTGACCACGGGACGGCGTTTGATATTGCAGGAAAAGGGGTAGCGTCTGGACAATCCATGAGAAATGCTATTTATTGGGCAATAGATATTTATAACAACAGAAGATTATACAAAGAGATGACCGCGGATCCACTTCAAGTTCAGCATAGAGAAACGCATAAAGGAAATTCTGATAGAAGAGATCATTAAGACTGGAACAACTGCTATCAATTAAAATAAATAAAATTAACCATAAGATATTAACACTGTGTATTTAATTATTATTAACTTTGCATCCTCAATTTAAAATTATGAGACCTTCAAAAAGTGAATTTACGATCCCGTTTGTTGGTTTAAAGCTAGGGAAGCATAGTTTTAATTTTCAAATTGATGATACGTTCTTTGAGCAGATGGATTATTCTCCAATCAATCAAGGTGATTTAAAAGTAACGCTCGAGTTAGAGAAAAAGGAAACGATGATACTCGCTAATTTCACAGTAAACGGTAACGTTTCTGTAAATTGTGACCGTTGTGATTCTCCAATGACTTTACCGATTATCGGTGACTTAGAAATTATCTATAAATTTGACACGGAAGATTCAGGCGATGAAAATTTAATCGTTCTGTTTCCAGACGTTTTCGAGATTGATGTGACAGATCCAATATACCAAATGATAGTCATTGCCCTTCCTTCAAGAAGAATCCATGACGCAGGTGAGTGTAATGAGGAAATGTGGGAGTTAGTTCAAAAATATACCGTTAATTCAGACACTTCATCAGATGATGAGGAAGACGAAGAAGAAGACGAAGAAGACAATTTAGGATTCGATGATTTTGATCCGAATGACCCAAAGTGGGGATTAAATAAGAAAAAATAGAATAAATAATATAGTAAAATGGCACATCCAAAGAGAAGAACTTCTACAACTAGAAGGGACAAGAGAAGAACTCACGTAAAGGCAGTTGCAGATAATATCGCAATTTGTCCTACAACTGGTCAACCTCACCTTTTTCATCATGCTTTTTGGCATGAAGGAAAGCTATACTACAGAGGTAGAGTCTTAGCTGAAAAAGAAGCAGAAATAAATTGATCAAAATTCCTTCTTTGATGAAGATAGGGTTAGATATTTTAGGCGGTGATTTTGCACCTGAAGCGAATATTTTAGGTGCAATATTGGCCTCAAAAGAATTGCCAGATGATGCGCAAATTGTTTTAATAGGCGATAAAGCTCAAATAGAAGAACAATTAAAACATCATGGAGCGGACGTAAGTGATTTTGAAATCATTCACGCACCGGATGTCATTACTATGAGTGATCATCCGACGCGCGCAATTCCACAAAAGCCTAACTCCAGTATTTCTGTTGGTTTTGATAGACTAGCGTGTGGAGATATTAATGCTTTTGCTAGTACTGGTAATACAGGAGCAATGCTTGTAGGCTCTATTTATAAGTTAAATACAGTTCCAAGTATTATTAGACCTTGTATTACATCTGTTTTACCAACAATCAACGGATCCAACTCCATTCTTTTAGACGTAGGTGCAAATGCTGATTGCAAACCTGATATTCTACATCAGTTTGCAATTCTAGGTTCGCTCTATTCTAAGCACGTATTTGGTATTGAAAACCCTAAAGTAGGACTTTTAAATATCGGTGAAGAAGCGGAGAAAGGAAACTTACTTACAATCGCAACGCATAAGCTACTAAAAGAAGCAGATGACACGAATTTCATAGGTAATGTGGAAGGAAGAGATTTGTTTACGGGTACTGCTGATGTTGTCGTTTGTGATGGTTTTACGGGAAATGTAGTTTTAAAAGAAGCTGAAGCACTTTATGGATTGCTCAAAAAAAGAGGAATTCAAGATGATTATTTTGACCGCTTTAATTATGAAAATTACGGTGGAACTCCTGTTTTAGGTGTAAACGGAAATGTGATTATCGGTCATGGTATTTCGAATGAAATTGCCGTAAAAAACATGGTCATTCTTAGTTATAATGTCGCCAAAACAGGGTTGACAAATAGAATTAAAGAAGCATTCAATTGATATGGATAAGAAAATAACAGCAGCAATTACCGGAGTTCATGGATATTTGCCAGAAACAATCGTGACGAACGATGATTTAGCAAAAATTGTTGACACTTCTAACGAATGGATTGTTACCAGAACTGGAATTACGGAAAGAAGGTTGATGAAAGATGGAGCAACATCTGACATGGCCGCTGAAGCTGTTAAAGGATTATTAAAAAAGAAAAATATTGACCCACTGGATATTGAAGTGGTGATTTTAGCCACAGTAACGGGCGATTATCCGTTTCCAAGTACGGCGAATGTTGTTTGTGATAAAGTAGGAATGAAGAATGCATGGGGTTTTGACTTAAATGCAGCTTGTTCTGGTTTTATTTACGCATTGGAAACTGGTGCTAAATTAATTGAATCGAAAGCATACAAAAAAGTATTGGTCATTGGTGCGGATATGATGAGTAGTATTATTGATTATCAAGATCGTTCTACATGCATTATTTTCGGAGATGGGGCAGGAGCTGTTTTGCTAGAGCCAAATGAAGAAGGATTAGGTCTTCAAGATGCTATCTTAAGAAGTGATGGCGAAGGAAGAAAATATTTAATCCAACCAGCAGGAGGAAGCGCAATGCCACCAAGTGTTGAAAGCGTAACGAATAGAATGCATTTTGTGAAACAGGAAGGTAAAGCTGTTTTTAAATTTGCCGTTACCAATATGGCAGAAGTTTCTGCTGAAATTATGGAACGTAATCATCTGACTAGTGAAGATGTTAATTGGTTAGTTCCACATCAAGCCAATTTAAGAATAATCGATGCAACCGCTGAGCGAATGGGATTACCAAAAGAAAAGGTAATGATTAACATTCAGAAATACGGAAACACTACAGCAGGAACACTTCCACTCTGTTTATGGGATTGGGAAAGTAAGCTAAAAAAAGGCGACAATTTAATATTGTCAACCTTTGGTGGCGGTTTTACGTGGGGAGCAATTTATTTAAAATGGGCGTACAATTCGTAAAAATTTTATATATTCACAGAATAAATATTCAAATACTATGAATTTAAATGAGATTCAAGATTTAATTAAATTTGTTGCTAAAAGTGGAGTGACAGAAGTTGAAATTGAAAAAAAAGATTTCAAGATTGTTATTAAATCTGAGAAGAAATCAAGATCAAAAGAAGAGCAACAACCCTACATCATTCAGGCTGCTCCTCAAGTTATGGCACCAGCACCACAAGTTGCTGCACCAGCTCCAGTAGCTACGCCATCGACACCTTCTGATGCTGTATCAGAAGATAGTAAGTATATTGTCGTAAAGTCTCCAATGCCTGGAACTTTCTATCGTTCAACCGCTCCAGATAAAGATCCTTTTGTTCAAGTAGGTTCTACGATTCAAAAAGGAGATACGGTATGTATTATTGAAGCAATGAAATTGTTTAATGAAATTGAATCAGAAGTATCGGGTAAAATTATTAAAGTTTTAGTGGACGATGCTTCTCCTTTAGAATACGATCAGCCTTTGTTTTTGGTTGATCCAGCTTAATCAATAGATATTTAATGGAGAATAGAACATTCTCCATTTTTTTATACACTTAATTTTTCAAGTATGTTTAAAAAAATACTTATTGCGAATCGTGGTGAGATTGCTTTGCGTGTAATTAGAACCTGCAAAGAGATGGGTATCAAAACGGTAGCGGTATATTCTACAGCAGATAAAGATAGCTTACCAGTTAGATTTGCAGATGAAGCAGTTTGTATTGGCCCTGCTGCAAGCGCTCTATCCTATCTTTCTATTCCAAACATTATGGCAGCTGCTGAAATAACAAATGCAGACGCGATACATCCTGGATATGGTTTCTTATCTGAAAATGCAAAGTTCTCAGAAATCTGTGGTCAACACGGCGTGAAGTTTATCGGTGCATTACCTGAGCAGATCGATGGAATGGGAGATAAGGCGAATGCTAAAGCAACGATGATTGCTGCAGGTGTTCCTGTTGTTCCTGGTTCTCCTGGATTATTGAAAGATTTAGATGATGCTTTAAAAGTAGCGAAGAAAATAAAATACCCAGTCATGATTAAAGCTACTGCCGGTGGTGGTGGAAAAGGAATGAGAGTGGTATGGAAAGAAGAAGATTTAGAAGAGGCATGGAATTCAGCAAGACATGAAGCAAGTGCATCTTTTGGAAATGACGGTATTTATATGGAGAAATTCGT
>JBEBRN010000079.1:0-11827 GCA_040394775.1 Taishania pollutisoli | reverse complement strand
TGTACACGTTTAAATCGGCCTGATTTTCATATTGTACGACAAATACTTTTACATCCGCTTGATTTTCGTAATCGACAGAATAAACTTTTTGTGCTTTTGCAATGCTATAGGATAGTAGTAGAATAGCGATTAAAATAAATTGTTTCATTGTATTGGTTTTATGAGTGTTTTAAACGGACATAATTAAAATAAAGATTCACTCTGTTCTTTTCATTTTTGTAGGATTTTGCCGAGTGTCAAAAACATCCGTAATTTTTATAAATCCATTCTCATTGTCAACAAAATAAATCAGTTTATAGCTTTTGATAACTAAATATCGATATTTAATTATTCTCTCTTTTAATAAATATTCTTCTTGCCCAATTAGTGAGTTTTTAATTAATTTATTAGGCTCATTGATAATTTCTTTAATAATTTCTTTGGCGATTTTTGGACTTGCATTTTCTTCGTAATATTGATAGATTTTATCAACTTGATATTCTGCAAATTCAGACCATATAATTCTCAATTTCATTATTTATATTTATCTAAAAGTTCTGAACTACTTTTAAATCTCCCTGCTTGAAAGTCAGCTTCTGATTGGTCAATGCGCTTATTCAATTCATACTGAGTCATTGGTTCAAAAACTTGCTTTTCTGAAACATGCTGTTCTTTTCTTAATACTTTCTCAAGGCGAGTAATAGCTTCTTCACTTTGAAGTTTTAAAAATTCTTGTATAAATTCTATTTTTCGAGCTTCTAAATTCATTTTATTCTGCTTTTTACCAAAGTTACAAAAATATCCATTTAATCTTTCAACTGGAAAATACAAAATTAAACAGAGTTTCTAGTGTCAGTGTAAATATACCAATTTCATTTTTAATGGATTAAACGAACATAAAAAAAGCTCATTTCGTGGGGAAATGAGCTTTTAATCATAAATAAAATGTTTTAACTATCAATACGTATAAAATCACCGTTCATCATAAATTCTAATTCTAGTCCGATGTTGAGTTTAATTTGTTGTTTTTTATTATCTAATTCCCAGTCGGTTATATCGTGTCGGGATAATTAGCCGTTACATACGCTCTTATTTTTTCTGGAATGACACTATCGGGTAATTTGGTGTGACCATCAATATCGGTGACATTATTTTTTCCATCGAATTCAAGTTTAAAACCTTCGTCCAAAATAAGGTCATACGATTTTTGGAAGAATTCTTTTTCGACTACACAGTGAATAATTTTATTTTCAGGGAAATGTACGGAAACATAGTGTCGAATTTCAGATGGAAGTTTCGAAGCGGCAATTGTCTCTTCTTTATGACAACTTGTTAACAGTGTCAAGAGTAAAATCACGAGAATGGATATTGATTTCATAATTTATTGAATTAAAGGATTTTACCGTCATTTGAGAAACGTAATTTTAGTTCTTCACTACCTTTTTCGATTTCTACTTTGTAGGTTTCAACGCCATTTTCAACGTATTTTTTCACTTCATCAATACGATATCCTGGATAGTTGCTGTGGATGGCGTTTTTTATTGCTTGTGGTAAATTGGTTGAAGTTACCTCTTGTTTGTATTTAATTAATTTCCCAGAATTGGTAAACCACGCCTCGTAATCTGTTCCTGCACCAATTTCAAATTCGACATTGTATTGCTCGCCTTTTTTCTCCCATTCAACATCGTAAGCCTTTGGAAATTCTTTCTTAAAGTTGTTGACAATTACCGATGGGACTTGACTTTCTGGCATGTCTTGAGCGAACATAGCGCCTGTTCCTAAAAAGAACACAGCCATTAATTGAATTACTTTTATTTTCATCTTTTTGCTTTTTTAATTATTTATAATACAAAGATAAAAGCCAATTCTGGAAAGAATTTGGAATTTAGATCGATGTATGTGTTGTTTTAAATTTTACGGAGAAACAATGCTCGTTTTCAATAAATTGATAGGTGATTTTAAAACCATATGTTTGACAAATGGCTTGACAAATTGAAAGTCCAAGTCCTGTGCTGAGTGTTTTTGTTGGATCTTTTTCAAATCGATTAAAGATAGTAATAGCATCTAACGAATGGCTGGTTCCCGTATTGCGTATTTCAAATTCTTCTTCTGTGATTCGAACTGTAATTTGCCCGTTTTTAGTGTTGTGAAAAACAGCATTCTTTATCAAATTAGTGATGAGCATTTCGGCTAAAGAAGCATTCATCTGCACCACTAATTCAGTGGTTGTTTTCACCTTTAATTCAATATTTTTAAAGTCGGTAACTTCTTGATAGTTCGACAAAAAATCCAATGCTAATTGATTGATTGAAATAGCTTCTTGTTCTAAAAATTGGTTGTTTTCTATTTTCACTAGAAGGAGCAACGATTGATTTAATTTTTTCAATCGATTCGCCATATTGATGACGTCAGCAATTGTTTGCGCATCTTTTTCAACGAGATGGTCAGATTCTAATAAAAGTTCCAATTTATTGGTAATAATGGCAATCGGTGTTTGAAGTTCGTGAGAAGCATTTTCAGTGAATTGTTTTTGTGATGCATACACTTCTCTCGAATGGTGTATTAATGTATTGGTTGCGTTTTGTAATTGGATAAATTCTTTGGTTTTAGTCTGACTGTTTTTAGGCATCTCATCTCGGTCTAATCGGTAGTTTTTCAAGTGATTTAAAATCTCATAAAAAGGATTCCAAATTTTCCGTAGTATAATGTTGTTGATGATTATGATGCTGGTAATCAAAATGATAAAAAGCCAAACGACTGCCCAGAATGAATCTTCAATTAAATCATCTTCTTCGACTAATGAAGATATAACGGTGAGTTGATAGAATGTATCTTGATGTTCGAAAGCAGAGTGTAAAACCCGAACAGGTTCCAAATCGTCTTCGTTAATACGATACATCATCGTGTCTTTATAAATGTCTTTGTAAGTGAACGCTTCCTCTTTTGTAATTGGTCTAATTTTGAAATTATTCCCACTAAATTCATGTTGAGAAAGTAGGGTAGAATCCGTTATCATTTTCTGAAGAATTAATACGCGGTTGTTGTCCAATCCATCGTCAATACTATCCCGAATTTCATCTCTTAAATTCCAATAAAACACAAGTGACCAAATTCCAATAATAAGAAAAAAGGAAATGGAAAGAATGACTAAAGAGCGATTGAGTAATTTCATTTTTGGGATAATTTATAACCGACTCCATAAATCGCTTCAATGACTACTTCGGCATTTGAATCGTCTAATTTCTTCCGTAAATTTTTAATTTGATAATAAATAAAATCCAAATTATCCGCTTGATCTATTTCATCGCCCCAAACATATTCTGCTAATGCTGTTTTGGTGATGAGGCGGTTCTTATTGGATAAAAAGTAACTGAGAATGTCAAATTCTTTTCGATTAAGATGAATGTTTTTTCCAGCAATAGAAAGTGTTCTTTCATCAATATCTAACGTAACATTTCCAATGACAATTTCATTTTTACCATCATATTTTTTTCTGCGTAAAACGGCTTTTATGCGTGCGTTCAATTCAGCTATGTGAAACGGTTTTGTAAGATAGTCATCTGCTCCTAAAGCTAATCCGTTGAGCTTATCTTCCAGAGAGTCTTTCGCTGAAATGATAATCACATTTTCGGATTTATCCATGTCTTTTAGCTTTTCCAGAATTTGAAATCCACTGCCACCAGGAAGCATGATATCCAATAAGATACAATCGTAATCATACAAAGCGATTTTTTCATACGCAACCGTAAAGTCCTGCGCAGTTTCTACCGTATATTTTTCTTTTAGAAGTGATTCTTTGATGGCTTCTTGTAATTCTATCTCGTCTTCGATAACTAAAATCTTCATGACGTAAAGTTAAGGGTGAATGTTGGAATGAATTAGGAATTTTCTCCTAATGTTTAGGACGGTTGTTTTTTTACGATTATTTTCTTCATTGCCAAAACCAAAATCACCACTACAGAAACCACTACTAACGACCATTTTAACGACGTAAATAAACTCGTTATAGTAGCGATAGTGGTCAATTTTTGCGGATAATAATGAATCAACGTCACAATTCCAATATTCTCCAAATAATCTAAAAAGAGTACGATAATCGGTAATATTGCTAATGCTGTTTTTTGACTGAGTTTAAAAATCAAAAAGGCTAAAAGTAGTCCATAAATAACAGGATAGGCGACATCTAATGTTAGTTCTACCAACATGTAGTTCTTTAATTCTTCGGAACTAAAATTGGCTAATAATTGATACGCTTTTTCAGGAGAATAGGAAAACTGAAGATCTAACGGTATTGCATTTGGACTGGCCGCTTGAAATAAAGGAAATAACACCACATTGATGATTAGATTTAACCCAAGAAGGATTAGAATCGATTTCCAAGTGGCATATTTAGTAAAGAAATTAGTCATGACTTTTTTATGGGAAAAGTACAAAAATACGCACTAATTCCACTTATTCTAAATTCTCGTAGATATTTTCCTTACTACGTTGACGTAGTTTAAAAGGATTTTCGATAATTATATCCAATCCGATAGAATGAACCACTTTTGGTGATTTGGTTCCCACGACATTGTTCATATAGCCAACGTTCACAATAAAAGGTAATTTTTCCGGTGAAAACGAATAATAAAGTGAAAATCGACTTTCTCGGTAATTAAAATCGGTCCATTTAGAAGGTGTTGTTTTCCTGCTGATGGAAATTAATTGTTCTGAACTGAGAATCAGTCGGTGCGTTTTTTTTGGATTTAAATTCACTGTTAACTGAAGTCGAATACGCGATCTAAATTGATAAATTTCAGTGGGGTTATTAAAATCAGGTTCAAAATAGCGTCGAAATTCTTGTCTAAATGTTGGGGCAAACTTCAGTCGTGATGTTTTCAGAATATAAGATAATCGGCTGTAAAATCGGAATTCCTGCTGTATTTTTGGAATAGCATGTTCGTAAGGAGAAATGTCCAAAAATTTATCTTGTCTTCGGTAGCTAAGCCCTAATGAATATTGCCAACGATGATGAAATTGATGATAAAACTCTTGATTAACGACAAAAATAGCCGGTTTTTGTACCAGATTATAATTATCGGGATTGCTTTTTCGCCCTATTCCTGCATACGTCATCGATTGCCATCCTTTACCCGGAATTGTATCTAACTCCTGACGAATTCCCACTGCAAACCAACTACCCATATTTGTCGACGACATTCCTGGAGGAGTAATTTGCGCTTGAAGATGGTTCGATAACAACGAAACAAAAATCACATAAATGATAACCAGCTGTTTTTTTAGATTCATCAATTCTTTGTTTTAATGATGCTACAAAGTAAAGATAGCTTTCTGGAATAAAATGGGAATGGGTGATGATGTTTGATTATCACTGATTGCTTTTATTGATTATTGAGAAAAGCAGTTTAAGTCATTTAATTTCATTTAGCAATTCATTGACAGATTGTATAATACTTATCGAATTGGCTTCTAAATTAGAAAAAGCAAATCATTTCTTGCCTAAATCTTTCAGAGAAGCACCAATATGATAGACTTCTTTTTGGTCTATTATCATAAATCTATCATGTGATTTAGCAAAAATAATGGCTTTAAAACTAGGATATTGCGTATTCGCTTTATCAATATCTAATTGTAGTTTCTTAGAAATGATTTTGCTTAAGATGGTTACTTGTACATTTTTATGTTTCTCGGTCAATTGGGTAATGACACTATCGTCAACATAATCATCAATAATTACAATACTCTTTTTTGCTTGTTTTATGAGCTTGTTTACAAAGTCATAAGCATCATACGTTTGTCCATCAAAGAAAATTCCTTGTTTGTTTTTTATTTTAGATCCTTCTAATGCTTTAAAAACTTGATTAAACTTCTCGGTAGTTTCAAGTTTATGTTTTGTGAAATCTGATGACAGCTGTAATAATTGTTGATGATTACCTATTGTTCTTCGCATTTGCACAAAGGCATTCATGATGGCAATACTGACCTTTATCGCTGTTTCACTACGTAAAACTGCCGAAAGCATGGCGACTCCTTGTTCTGTAAAAACATAAGGAAGATATTTTCGGTGTTTTCCTCTACCATCCTTTAAGGTCGCAAATTGCGACCTTAAAAAACTAGAGGTTATATTTTGCGACTGTACATTTTCCAGTTCTTCGTCACTCAATTGAAATCTAAATGACTCTGGAAAGCGTTCAATATTTCTTTTAACTGCTTGGTTGAGTACTTTAGTTTCAACTTGATACATTGTTGCTAAATCGCTATCCACCATCACTTGCTCTTCTCGAAAAGTATAAATCATACGCTCTATTAAAACAGGAGATATTTCGATGTTCTTGTTCATATAGATGCTTTAAAAGATGATGAAATAGGTATTGAATTATTTTCTAAGGTCACAGATTGTGACCTTAGAAAGCTTAAAGTCGCAATTTGTGGCGGAATATATTTGTAATCAATAGGGTTAGTTTTAGTCATGTAAGCGCTTGATATATTTGTAATTACGAGTATTTATTTTTTTTAATATATCTAATTTACTAAAAATGATAGTATCATTTTACTAAATATGGAATTTTATTTCCTACAAATTCATGCCTTTAACTCAATAGTTGCGACACTGTCACAAGAATTTATTTTTCTTCATTTTTTTAATTTCATTCATCAATTCTTCCGCTACAAGTAAACACCAAGAACCATCAGACATATATAAGTTGCCACCTATTGGAAATCTTCTGCTAATTAGTTTATTGTCATTGAAATAATATTGAAATGCTTCGTGATGTTTTGCTTTTTTATGGATTAAATACTTCGCAACTTTAATCAGTGAATTATTTAAAAAGTAAAATTCCATATAAACGGCATTTTTCATTTTCTTTTTATTATCCGAAATACCATAATAGCGATATTTCGAGATGGTGTCCGAAATAAAACTAAATCGAATGATTTTATTTTTTCTTTTGACTTCAATATACTTTGGGGTTGAACTGAGGAGTGTGTCTTTTTCCATGAATTTTGGAGATAATAAGCTGCTTTTCGCACAACTCCAATCAATTTTCCTTGTTAATTTATTTATGACTTTTGTTTTAGATGAATAATAAGCTTTCATCAATAAAGAATCATTTTGTGCAATTAGTGAACTACTTAATCCGAGAAATAAAATTATTATTGATAAAAATTTGTAACTCATGCTCGCTATTTTTCTTCTAAACTCTAAAAATTGAATGAGATATTAATTTTCAGGTTTTCTGATTCTTTTAATATCATTTTCGAGTTCTTTTAAACTATTTAATTTTTCCGATTCTTTTTGGTTTAATTTATATTTTTCAAATTCCTCGTTTGATTTTTCTAATGCTTTTTCACGACTTATTTTTCCTGCATGACTTAATAATTCTCGTCCGTTGAGTTGTAAAATTGTATCTAACCGATTTGTCCAATCAGTCATATACATAGGCGTCTGTTGCTGAGCCATTGTTTCTGCAAAGGCTAAGTACTGCTCAACTATTAATCCCAATAATTTTATTTCATCTTCATTTAGATAGTTTTTAGCAATACTGACATCCGTTTTTTTAATATTCAAATTTGATTTTTTATCATACGCCTGCATTCCTAGTAAAGGTAAACTGGCATCAACTCGTCTAAATATTAGTTCGGCTGCTGTCTGTTGACTTATCGCCCAAAGTAATTTATTCTGAACGATTTTAAAAAATGCAATTGTCTTTTCATCTTTTGCATCATAATCTATACTAGTAGTGTAGATATCTTTGATTTTTTGATAAAAAAAACGTTCTGAGATACGGATTTCACGAATACGACTTTGTAATTCGTCAAAATAATTCATAGAATTACCACTCTTAAAACGGTCGTCATTTAAAGAAAAACCTTTGATAATGTATTCTTTTAATCGTTGTGTAGCCCAAATACGAAATTGGGTACCTTGTGGTGATTTTACTCTATAACCTATAGAGATAATAACATCAAGATTATAGTAATTTGGAGCCTTTTGCTGAAATTCGGAATTTCCGAATTTCTTCATTGTGGTTACTTCCGTAAGTTCGTTTTCTGTGTAGATATTTTTGATATGCTCGTTTATTGTAGATTTAGCTTTACCAAAAAGAGTTGCCATTTGCTCTTGCGTAAGCCAAACGGTCTCTTCTTCCAAACGGACATCTACTTTTATATTGCCATCTTGGTTTTGATATATGAGGATTTCGCTATTTTTCATTCGACTTATGACTTTTTTCTGTGATTTTTATTCTTTTCCTATATTTATAACCAAAATATCTATTTTATGGTTTAAATATATGTTTTTTAAGTCAATTTTGAAATAAACGGTTAATAAATAATTATTTGAAAATGTCATTAAAAATAGTGTCAAGTTTTCAAATAATGATTCTCGAAGGTATTGAGAATCAAGATAATTTTCAACCACTCCCACTTCCATCAATTTTCGCTAATTTTACACCGAAAATATTAACAACGCATGAGAATAATTGTTCAGCGTGTTTCGCAAGCAAGTGTTACCATTGAAGGAAAGATAAGTGGACAAATCAATCAGGGGTTTTTACTGCTGGTCGGAATTGAAGCGGAAGATACTTTTGAAGATGCGGATTGGTTGGTAGGAAAAATCAGTCAAATGCGTATCTTTAGCGATGAGGAAGGGAAAATGAACCTAGCAATTGGCGATGTAAACGGTGAATTATTGGTGATTAGTCAATTTACGCTTTTTGCTTCGACTAAAAAAGGAAATCGTCCGAGTTTTATCAAAGCGGCACGACCTGAAATAGCGATTCCGTTGTATGAACATTTGATTCAGTCATTTAAACAGCTTGGAATTACCACTCAAACTGGCGAATTTGGTGCCGACATGAAAGTTTCGTTGGTAAATGACGGGCCAGTGACGATAAGTATTGACTCTAAAAATAAAGAATAATGACGATTGCAGAAGCGCAAAAAACGGTAGATGACTGGATAAAAACGTATGGTGTTCGTTACTTTAACGAGTTGACCAATATGGCAATGTTGACGGAGGAAGTAGGAGAGGTGGCACGTATTATTGCGCGTCGTTATGGCGAACAAAGTGAAAAGGAAAGCGACAAGTCGAAAGATTTAGGCGATGAAATGGCAGATGTATTATTTGTCCTTATTTGTCTGGCGAATCAAACAGGAATCGATTTGCAGGAAGCGTTGCAACGAAATTTAGATAAGAAAACAAACCGTGATGCTGAGCGTCATGTGAACAATAAAAAATTACAATGAAAGATTACTTCGAGGAAATCAACCAGAATTTTGATAACACACTTGCTGGAGAAGGATTTACTTCACCTAATGATTTGCAGGCAGCCGTCCTTAAGCGCATTAAGCAAGGTGGAGATTTGCTGGTGATTGCTCCAAAAGGAAGCGGAAAAACGTATGCTGCGATGTTGGCGATGTTATTGAAATGTCCCACACCGCAAGAAGGTTCACCACGGGTACTTTACATGGGCGACGACAATGAAGAAATTGTGGGTATGGCGAAGAAAATGATCTTAGTCACGCGCCGAACGGAACTTTTCATTGAAGTAGCAGATTCGAAAGGAAAAATGATACAACAACGTATTTTTATCTTTCAAGGTGCCGATGTTGTGATTGGAAATGCCAAACGGATGTATGATTTGTACCTTCAAAATGGATTGAACCTCAATAAAATACAATTATTGATAGTCGATGATGCGGATAAATTTATGACCGAAAGAGCAATGGCTGAGATGGTTCGAATTTCAGAAGGATTGCCGAAATGTCAGCGTATCTTCTTCATCGAAAAACGAACACCACGTGTAGAACGTACTTTGCCTCGCTTTTTGAATCATCCTATGGTGATTGATTTGACGGAGGAATAAGATGTATTGCGGCACTTCGGCTCCGCTCAGTGACCGCATCTTTGAGTAAAGTTATGCCGTACCTTGAGCGGAGTCGAAAGGAACGGTATTACGATGTGAATTTGCTTCCAAAGAGTGTTTCATATCTCTGAATATTTACCTCTTTCATCAACGGTTTTCCATCGACTAGAAAATCACACATTTCTTTCGCCATATACGGCGCGATTAAATATCCTTTGGCGCCCAATCCATTGAAAATATATAAATTCTTTTTGTGGGGATGTTGCCCTAACAAAGGTCTTCTATCTTTTACCGTGGGCCGAACGCCCGCTTCTTGTTCCACGACGGTATAATTCGATTGGATGAGGTTTTTTAAATCATCTTCTAACTGTTTGCGTGCTTCTGCTGTGCAATTCAATGTGGCATTACTCCACTCGTAAGTTGCTCCCACTTTGTAGTGATTATTTCCAACAGGCAACACAAAACATTTACGATTAATCGATTCGTTCGCAGGAATTTCCTCTGAATGAATAAGTAAGGTCTGACCTTTTGTCGGGTCGAGTGGCAAATAATTAAAATCGTCATTATGAATCATTTCGTAGCCTTCACAAAAAATAACAGCACTGAATTTTTCAGTTAATTCTTTTTCGTTATACAATTCCTTGACGTCGCCATATTTCAATAATCCTTTCGTTTCGAAAAAATCACGCAATCCATAAATGAAATGATGTGTATCAATCCAAGCGCCTTGCTTTACGACACCCGTTCCATATTCTTTGTATAAAGCTTCAGGACTTTCAGAATTAATCGCTCCAAGGTAATCGGAATAGTTGTCTTTCGTTTTTTTCTTTGTCCAGTCATCTGCTTCTTGATCGTGTGAAAAAGAGCGACGAATGGCTAAATCGTGCCAACAACCTTCACCAATTTCGCTTTCTACTTCTTTATAAAACTCCTTGGCGAACGGCAGAAAAGTATCGACTTCCCAACTTTTGGTCGTTCTTCTGAAAACTATTGGATTAATCAATCCCGCAGCGATAACGGAGCTAAAATTCTCTTTTTTGGTGATGATTTCAAACGAAATTCCTTTTTTGTATAATTGAAATCCCAATGACAATCCACTGAGACCACCACCGATAATGGCTATTTTTTTATCCTCCTGCATACGCTATACTTATGACACTAACTTCTACTTTATATTGCTCTTTTATCAATCGAATGATGGTTTCCAATGTCGAACCGGTTGTAATCACGTCATCCACAATGATGATATGTTTTACGGATTCAGGTAATTCACCTGATAATGCGAACGAACCTTGGACATTTTCCCATCGCTCAAATTTACCTTTTTTCGTTTGACTTTCGGTGTGTACCGACCGAATTAAAAAAGTAGAATTTATAGGAATCCCCGTTTTAGTATGAACACCTTTCGCAATCTCTTCGCTTTGATTATATCCTCGGATGTAGCGTTTCTTTTCGTGAATGGGAATTGGAATTAGAAAATCGGCTTTGTCAAATGGCGGTGCTTTCTGAATGCGTTCACCTATTAATTCGCCCATATACATCGCTAAGTCAGGGCGATTATTGTATTTCAAACGGTGTAGTATTTCTCTAGATTGCGTATTTTTCTTATAATACAAAAGAGAGAAAATCGCCTCTACTTGAACTCTTCCCCAAAAAAGTTTGTCGAGTGTCGAATCATCCGAATACTTTTCATAATCGGTATAATGTAATTCGTTTTTACAAATGGTGCATACGTGTTTTTCAGACGAAGAAAGTTCCATCTCACAACAAATACATTGCTCTGGATAAACCAAGTGCAAAATTTCTGCATACAATTCCTTTACGTTTTGTAGAACAGGCATACTATGAAATTATTCATTTAACGAATTTACCGACACGTTTTTCTAAGATGTTCAGCCTCTCAAATATAGAAAAAATAAGCCAATTTTGGCTCTATATGGAATACTGTGGGTAACTACATTTCAACTTCCCGGCAATAA
>JBEBRN010000078.1:0-12034 GCA_040394775.1 Taishania pollutisoli | reverse complement strand
GATATATCCGTGATCAACAAAAACAGATTCCCATTGTCCACCTTGTGATTTGTGACATGTAACGGCATAGGCAAACTTCACTTGTAAGGCGTTAAAATAAGGGTTTTTCATGATTTTCTCATACCGCTTTTGCTTATTCCGTTCATCCATATAATCTTCTTCGATGGCAAAAAACAATTCCTTTTGTTGATTTCGGGTTAATGAAGGTTGATCATTATGTAATATATCCAACATCAAAAGCACCTCAATCTCCCCTATTTCTTCATAATCTACAAAAAAGACGGTGGCCCAAACAAATTGATGCCCATATAAATTTTCTCTTTTTCCAACCTTGACAATTTTCAATGTTTCTCCATTAGCGATAAATCCCATGACAGATTGTTCTTCTATCCAGAAATAATTATTTTTTACCACCATCAAAGAATCATTCTTACACAAATCTTCTTCATACCACAAAATCCGATTGCGAATTTGTCCGTTATAATACAGCGCTTTCTTATTTGATTTAGTAATGAAAATCGTTTCTTGAATACCGTAATTATTATATGCATTTTCCAATTCTTCCTGCAATTCCTTGCCTGTAATACGAATAACTTCTAGTTTATCAACTGCTAATTTTGGAAAATGGTCTTCATCAAATGCTTGACGAAGTTTGGTCGCATTTGTCAAGATTAATGAATCATGTGCTTGACGTAAAACCTTTGTTAGTTTCGCTTCTAAAAAGGAAACACCAAAGAAATGATTTTGCATATATTCCACATTTAACGCTGGTGAAAAATCACTACCAACAGGTGGAAGTTGTCCTTCATCTCCGATAAAAATCAACTTGTTAGTTGGATTTTGATACACAAATTCCAATAAGTCATCCAAGAGATTACGACTTGAAACATGACCATCATTCTGAATCGAATAATCACCAATCATGGAAGCTTCGTCTACTAAGAAAATACAGTTTTTTCGTAAGTTAGGTGCAAGGGCTAATGTTATCTTGCCTCCTGCTAGCGTTTGCTTTCGATAGATAAACTTATGAATGGTGAATGCTCTGTAATCGGCATTTAATGACAACACTTTCGCAGCTCTTCCTGTTGGAGCCAATAAAACAAATGGTTTACGTACTTCCTTCAGCGCTTTTACAAATGCCCCGATGATGGATGTTTTACCTGTTCCAGCATATCCTGTCAATAATAAACACGGCTTGATATCCTGATTACTTAAGGCAAAATCGGTCAACAATCCTATGAGTTGTTCTTGCTCATCGGTTGGAGAAAATCCTAAACTTTCAGAAATTATATGTTTTATCTCAGAGTGCAAAAACGTTTTATTTCAATAACTTATAACTTGCACTTTCACCATTTTCACCAACTACCTTCAATAAATAAACACCTGAAGGCAAATAACTTACATCTATAGAAGTAGACGGTAAAATTGTTTTAATTAATTCACCCGTAACTGAATAAATACTGATTGACACTAGTTTAGATAAATCTCCATCCACATACAATTGATCATTTACTGGATTTGGGTAAAAAGCGAAAGTTGGCATTACTGAATTCTCTACAGCTGCTACTCCGAGAACTTTATGTTTGTTGAAGAATTTCCATGTTTCATGCGCGATATCAAATTTATTAGCAGTTTGCATATAACCATAATAAGCATGTACGCCTCCATGAACTTTAAACAATTCAACCATCGATTCTCCACTTGGTGTTTTGTATTCCGTATGTGTCAAATATAAACTAGCATTTACATCACCAATCGTACTTGACACTTCAGAGTCGAATGCATTATTCGTGATTTTCCAATCATTCAAAAGCGAATCAACACTAATACCTAATTGAGCGCCAATCGTTCCAGTAGCTACATAGCCACCCCAAGTTACTACGCTATCCATGTCGCCATGAAAATGTGCAACAGGCATCGTGAAGCCATCATTACATGGAGGGTAAGCAGCAGATCGTGTACCAGATACAGATGCAATTGCGGCTATTTTACTGGTCAGCTCACATGCACAACGTTGTGTCATAAAGCCACCGTTTGAGAAGCCAGTTATATATACTCTATTGTGACTTGTTGAATAATTTGACGCTACCTCATCCATTAAAAAATTAATAAATCCAATATCATTCACATCAGCATTCACACCTTGATTAATAATTGGCAATACCATACCACTATTAAATACTCCTTCAATTACGCCTATAAAGCTATTAAATGACAATCCTTGTGGTGCAATCAAAATAATGTTTGCTGAGTCAGCGATGGTCGGCCAACTTGAATAATCAAAATCATTCATTGTTGCTCCTAATCCATGCAACAACACCACCACTTTAGCATCGGGAGCTAAGTTATTCGGTGTATAAATTTTATATTCTCTTGCTTTACCGTCAAAATTAATAGTGTAAGGCGTCCATCCAGCGAATGAATAAATAAACGTAAACAATGAGAGGAAGAGTAGTATGCTTTTTTTCATATTATTAATTTTTAAGTTATCGGACTACTAATATAAAAATAAAAAACCATTCTCATCATTTTAACTTAAACACTCCTTTAAAAGCAACTTGCATTCCAATTAATTCGTCAATTGAATATACCGTATTAATACATACACTCAATGAAAAACGCTATACATTTTAAAATTGCTCTAAAATTTCTAATTATTTCTTTCTTTATTTTCTATTTTCCAACGAATATATTGGCTCAGTACACTGTTAATGGAAATTCCTCCAAAGACGATTGCAATTGTTACACATTAACTCCAGATGCTGGAACTCAACATGGTTCAGTTTGGAATGTCAATAAAATATCACTAAACACTTCATTTGATTATAATTTCACTGTTTTTCTAGGGTATAATGATCCAGGTGCGGATGGTATTGCTTTTGTTCTTCAACCGATTAGCACCAGTGTTGGCTCTACTGGTGGAGGCCTTGGTTATCAAGGAATTACACCTGCTATTGGTGTCACCATTGATACATATCAAAATACAGATGTAGGAGATCCTGTTTACGATCATATCGCAATTCAGAAAAATGGAGATTTAGACCATAATACAGCTAACAATATTGCTGGCCCTGTTCAAGCGCTTTTGAATAGCCCTAATATTGAGGATGGAGCTTTTCATACATTTAGAGTTGTTTGGGATGCGGTCAATAAAAAATTTGATAGTTATCTTGATGGCGATTTAAGAGTGACTGTCAATATCGACTTGGTAAATTCTGTATTCGGTGGAGACCCGATGGTATATTGGGGATTCACAGGAAGCACGGGTGGAGCTCAAAATCTACAACGCTTTTGTACCAAAAACATCGCTTCTTATGCTGTTTTAGACCCTCAAACGTATTGTGATAGTGCGACCGTTGCTTTTTCAGATTCCTCATTATCCTCATCAGGAATTTTAAGTTGGGCGTGGGATTTTGGTGATGGTGCTACCTCAACAGAGCAAAACCCTACTCATCATTATGCGCAAACAGGAAGTTATAACACGACTCTATATGTTATTGGTAACGATGGTTGTAATTCAGATACACTCACAATTCCTATAGATGTTTACCCAAATCCAATAGCTAATTTCTCTTCACTTGATGGTTGTTTAGGTTATACTACCTCTTTTAGCGACCAAAGTACCATTTCTTCGGGATCTATCACTAATTGGGATTGGGATTTCGGCGTTACTCCTACTCAAAATTCATCAAATCAAAATCCAACTTATACCTATACCAATAGCGGAGCTTATTCTACTTCATTAATCACTACTTCTAACAAAGGTTGTAAAGATACGGTAGTAAAAACAGTTAACGTTAATCCATTTCCAGTAGCTGACTTCACTGTGTCAAATACAACCGGTTGTTCTCCTTTTTGTGTTGACTTCATTAATAATTCAACGATTAGTGTTGGAAATATTGCGCAGTGGACATGGAATCTTGGGAATGGTGCAAGTAGTACGGAAGAAACCCCTAATAATTGCTACAATAATACCACAACAGCAGCCAATTCCTATCCTGTTGAATTAATTGTTAAAAGTGATAAGGGCTGTTCAGACACTTTGTTAAAGCCAAATTTCATCACCGTCTATCCTCAACCTAAGGCACAATTTACTGCTAATCCTCTAGTGGTCGATTTAAACAATACAGAAGTAACTTTCACCAATTCTTCCATCAACGCTACTAGCTATTCATGGGATTTCGATGATGGTTCAGCAACTAGCAACAGTGTCAACGCAACGCATGCTTTTCCTAGTACTGGATCAGGAGAATATCTAGTTATATTAACTGCAAAAAATAGTATCGGATGTATGGATACTGCTTCTGTAAAAATTACCGTTACAGCTCCTGACCCCATTTATGAAGTTCCAAATGTTTTCTCACCCAACGATGATGGTAAAAATGATACTTTTCAATTAATCAACCCGGAGAATATTGCGGAAACAAGTATCACTATTTTTAATCGCTGGGGAAATATTGTTTTTGAAAACATGTCTTTCAATTTCATTTGGGATGGAAAAACGACCATTACAAAAGACAAATGCTCTGCTGGTGTTTACTTTTACAAATTGAAAATTATTGGGTTAAATGGAAAAGAAATGAATGAACAAGGCTACGTACATTTAATTCGATAAATGATTGTGTTATCTAACATATAAATTTGACCGTCAATCATTTATTTTCTTCATTCCGTCTTTGTTTTAATTATCTTTGTCTGCAAGAAAATTAAATTATGAAGACATACAATAAAATAATCATGATTGTTTGGTGGACAATTGCTATTGGTTCGGCTAGTATCATTACTTTCATGGGATTTAAACAAGGGTTTGATAGATGGGCTGAGTACTATGTCTTTACTGCAATGGCCGTATTTATTATAATCGTTCGACTATTCATGATGAAACGTGTCAACAAAAACCTAACAGAAGGATTTGAAAATAAAAAATAATTCTATTTTGAAATTTTTATTTAGCCTTTTACCACTTTTATTCACTTCTATTATTTTTGGTCAGTACGCCGTTAAGGGCACTGTCGTGGATGAACATAATTACCCACTTCCAAATGTTGAGTTCTACATAAAATATGGTGATAACACGCCTTATCAATCTGATGTGGAAGGGAATTTTGAGCTTCATTTACAACCGGGTGAATATTACCTTCTTTTCTCCCTTTGGGGATATGAAGATAGGGAGTTTTTTCTACCTGTTGCATATAGTGACCAAACGGTTACAGTTCAGCTTACCCCATCTTTTTCAGACGAAATGGAAGGTATTGTTATTAGTTCTAAAAAAGCAAATGTTGGATGGGAGGTCATGAAAAAAGTGGTGCAGCGAAGAGATACTATCAACCCGTGGAACTACCCTCACGAGGTGCATGTTTATATTAAAACAACAGACGACGACATTAATACCGCCGTTAAAAAAGACAACAAAGAAGCTACTATTGACGAAGATCCATTTGATTCCGATGTCTCGGGTCCTAGTCAAAAATTAAATCTTTTGGAAGTAGAAATTAGTAAGAATTACGCACCTGTCAATAAAATTAAAGAAATTAGAGATGCATACACTTTGTTTGGCTCCAATCAGAATATGTATTATCAGACAACGGTTAAATCTGATTTTAATTTCTTTCAAAATTTCATTGAACTTCCTGATATTCATCAAAATGCGATTTTATCACCTATTTCAAATCCTGGAATTTTAGCTTATAAATACAAATTAGAGAAGAAATACGAAGAAGATGATCAAACAATTTACAAGATTAAAGTTTCTGCACGAAAAACCTCTTCTTCAACGCTAGAAGGATATATTTATGTCATTGACTCATTATTTATCATCCAGAAAATAGACGTCAAACTCCAAAAAGGAAATTTATTAACGTACGATTATTTTAATGTCCATCAGGAATATGAATTTAACGAAAATGGCATCAACTATTTAGCCAAGCAAGAATTTGACTATGGTGTTAAAAACAATAAAGAAGAACGTAAATTACATACACAAGTTATCTATTCAGATTACAATTTCAAAAAGGATTTTGATAAAAAGTTCTTCAATAGTGAAGTTGCTATTACCCAGCAAGAAGCCTACGAGCGTGATAGTACGTATTGGAAAGGTAAGCGAAAAATCGACTTAACAACTGACGAATCACAATTCATTCAATACAACGACTCTATTTATGAAGCCCACAACAAAAAGGAATATTTAGATTCCATCGATAAAGAATTTAACCGAGTAACAGCTCTTAAAGTGCTCTGGTATGGTGTCGATATACGAAATCGAGAAAAGCGTATTCAATGGAGTATCAATTCTTTAGCCTTAACATTAAGACCTATCAGTATTGCTGGACCTAGAGTTGGACCAGGAGCTTATTTTTTCAAAAAATGGAAAAATGAAAAATACATTGATTTATACGGTGAGGCGACTATCGGATTCTTGAACAAAGATATAAAAGGAAGACTGACTTCTAGCTTTCGCTACAATCCATTTAAATCCGCTTTTGTCAAATTGAGCTTTTATCATGAATTTGATGCCATTCGGAGTTATGATGCGATTACACAAATTTTCAAACGTTCTAATTTTATTGAGGTAACAGCCTTAAAATTGACCCATAGCTACGAATGGTTTAATGGTTTTTATTCCACACTAACCTACGAATTTGTTGAGCGAAGACCATTGATCGATTATCGGTTCATCACTTGGTTTGACAAAGGATTAAACAATGATGACCCATCTGATTTTAAAGCTTACCAAGCTGGTGTTGCTGGATTAGAGCTTTCTTATACGCCTTTTCAAAAATACATGAAAGAGCCCTATCAAAAAGTGATTCTTGGGTCAAAATGGCCGATGTTTTACGTTTATTATGAGCGTGGTATTCCTACTTTATTTGGTAGTGATGTCAATTTCGATTATTTCCGCGTAGGTATTCGGCAACAAATCAGTTTGAAATCAGCAGGAACATTAAGTTATCATATCAAGTCAGGTGAATTCTTGAGTTCTAAAGCTTTATACGATGCCGATAAAAAATACCTGAGACGAAGTGACCCGATCTGGTTTTCAAACCCAATGTACTCTTTCCAAAAATTAGACACACTCATTCCAACTATTAAAAGAATCATAGAAGCGCACGTCCTTTTCCATGACAATGGAGCATTATTGTACAAGATTCCATTTATGAAGAAAACACGAATTGGACTTGTTGCAGGAGCAGGTGCTGCCTATATTCAAGAAGCAAATTGGTGGCACGGCGAAGCATTGGTAGGACTTGAACGAAACTTCAAACTTTCCCGACGATTATTGCGTATCGGTGTCTATTATGTATTCTCCAAAGGAATCGATGTAAAAGCTCATCACAGTGTTAAAGTCTCTTTCAACATCTTGGATAGCCGAACCATGAAGTATAATTTCTAGTGTACTGTTGTATTAGGAAATTTGTGCCCAATTTGACTTTCCTTTCATCCTTCGATTAATTTCATTTTTAACGACAAAATGGTCCGGACGATTCAATAATGCATCTTCTTCTAAAATCGCTTTTACTTCGGCCCGAGCTACTTCAAGTACTTTTCCATCTGTCATCAGATTGGCAATCTTAAAATTCATGATGCCGCTCTGTTGTGTTCCCATAATATCACCATGACCTCGAAGTTCCATATCCACTTCTGCAATTTTAAAACCATCGTTCGTCGAAACCATAGTGGACATTCGCTTTTTAGATTCACTCGAAAGTTTATCTTTTGTCACTAATAAACAATACGACTGTTCTCCACCTCGACCCACTCGTCCTCGTAACTGATGTAACTGAGAAAGACCAAATCGTTCCGCACTTTCAATCACCATCACAGAAGCATTCGGCACATTCACACCAACTTCTATCACCGTTGTGGCAACCATAATATTGGTTTCTCCTTTTATAAAGCGATTCATTTCAAAATCCTTGACATCAGGCTTTAACTTACCATGAACGATACTAATTTGAAATTCAGGTTTCGGGAAGACATTGCACAAATACTCAAAACCTTGCATCAAATTGGCATAATCCAACGTTGAAGATTCTTCAATCAGTGGATAAACAATGTATATCTGTCGTCCTTTTTCAATTTCAGAACGTAAAAAGCCTAAAATCTGAAGTCTATTTCGTTCAAAGAAATGTTTTGTGGTAATCGGTTTTCTACCAGGTGGAAGTTCATCAATAATAGACACATCTAAATCACCATACACCGTCATTGCTAATGTTCTTGGAATTGGTGTTGCCGTCATCACTAAAATATGTGGTGGTAAGGAACTATTCTTTTTCCAAAACTTGGAACGTTGCGCCACTCCAAAACGATGCTGTTCGTCAATCACCACCAATCCGAGGTGTTTAAACTTTACCCTATCTTCAATCAATGCATGTGTTCCAATAACGATATCTACTTCTCCTGCATTAATTGTTTCTATTAAGCGAAGCTTTTCAGCATTTTTCAATGACCCTGTTAGCAGCGCAATACGAATCGGTAAATCTTTTAAAAGCTCTTGAATCGATATGAAATGTTGTTGGGCTAAAATCTCTGTAGGCGCCATCAAAGCGGTTTGGAAACCACTGTCAAAACCTAACAACATCGATAGTAAAGCCACCAAAGTTTTCCCACTTCCAACATCACCTTGAATTAATCTATTCATTTGACTTCCGGTACGCAAATCTCGATTGATTTCTTTTACTACTCGTTTTTGAGCATTGGTTAAATCGAAGGGTAAATAATTATTGTAAAAGGTCGTTAGAAAATCTGTTTTTTTCTCAAAAATAAAGCCTTTATTTTTATGGAAATTAATTTGCTTGGTCAGTAACAATTCTAATTGAAGATAAAATAATTCTTCAAATTTCAATGTACGTATCGCTTGATTTAAAAGTCTGTCATTTTGAGGAAAGTGAAGACTTATCAAAGCATTCTTGTTATCCATCAATTTGTACTTTTCTCGGAGATATAGTGGTAATGTCTCCGTATACTGAATAGATGAATCATTTAAGATACTTTTAATCACTTTTGAAATTCCCGCAGAATTCAATCCACTTTTAGTCAATCTTTCTGTTGTCGAATAAACACCTACTAGTGTATTCGGTACTTTTTCTGTGGAAAAAATCACTTCGGGATGAACGAGTTGTAATTGATTTTTTTGAATGGTTAACTTTCCAAAAATAGTAATGGGTGTCCCAATTTTTATTTTCTCAATCAGCCAATCGGTGCGTTGATACCAAATCAGCGGAAGCATACCAGTTCCATCGGTAAAAACAGCTTGAAACCCTTTCTTTTTTCCGAAACTAAATTCTTTAACCGCCTGAATTTTTCCAGTAAATTGATAGTAATTACTTAAATCATCCACTTCTGACAAACGATTCATGATGGAGCGATCTACATAGCGAAAAGGAGCATACAGTAAAAGTTCACCCACAGTTGAAATCTCAAGCTGATTCGCAATTAAATTGGCTTTTACTGGTCCGACGCCTTTAATATATTGGATGTTCCGCTGCACTTAAAAAAAATGAAAATTCAAGTTAGCAAAAATAACAGAATAAACAGAAGAAGTGGCCATGAAAAAATGTGAAAAAAGTTTACTAAAACAAAGAAGCCATCCAAATTGGACAGCTTCTTTTAAAATTAGTTGTATTTGAAAGCTTATACAAGCATTCTAACTGGATTTTCTAAATAGTCTTTCAATGTTTGCAAGAATGCAGCTCCTGTTGCTCCGTCTACGACTCTGTGGTCACAAGACATAGTCAAGGTCATCACATTTCCTGGAACAATTTGACCATCTTTTACTACTGGAATTTTCTGAATTCCACCAACCGCTAAAATGCAACTATCAGGTGGATTGATTATTGCCGTAAAATTGGCAATTCCAAACATTCCTAAATTGGAAATAGTAAAGGTAGATCCTTCCCAATCCGCTGGTTGTAATTTTTTATCTTTTGCTTTTTGAGCAAATGTTTTCACTTCTTCCCCAATTTGAGCCATTCCTTTCGTATTGGCAAATCGAACAACTGGAACTAGTAAACCATCTTCAACGGCTACCGCTACACCTATATTCACGTGGTGATTTTTTCTAATTGTATCTCCTAACCAAGAAGAGTTTACACCAGGATGTTTTGTTAACGCCATCGCAACGGCTTTAACAACCATATCATTAAAAGAAATTTTCACTTCACCAGAGGCATTCATTGCTTTTCGAGCAGTGATTGCATTATCCATGTCGACATTAATAGTCAAATAGAAATGTGGTGCTGAGAATTTACTTTCACCTAATCTTCTTGCGATGGTTTTACGCATTTGGGAAACAGTAATGTCTTCATAGCTCTCAACACCTGCTGTAACTTGTTTTACACCGCCTCCAGCAGCAGGAACATACGGAACATAGTGTTCGATATCTCGCACAACGATTCTACCTCCGTCGCCTGTTCCCTTCACATTCGCAATGTCAATTCCTTTTTCTTCTGCTAATTTTTTGGCTAAAGGTGATGCAAAAGCTCTGTCTCCTGTATTACTAGAAACAACTTGTGCCGGTGTATTCTGAGGAGTGACAACTTTGGGTGCTTCCTCTTTCACATCTGCCACTTTAGGAGCTTCCTCTTTTTTAGGTGCCTCTACTTTTTCTTCTTTTTTGGGAGCTGCAGCGTTAGATATCAAGTCTGAAATATCTTCTCCTTTCTCACCTATGATGGCAAGAATTGAATTGATAGGTGCTCCTTTTCCTTTTTCAACGCCAATATAAAGTAAAACACCGTCATAAAATGACTCAAATTCCATGGTTGCTTTATCCGTTTCGATTTCAGCAATCAATTCGCCAGAGGCTACTTTATCTCCTACTTTTTTATGCCATTCTGCGACAACACCTTCTGTCATGGTGTCGCTCAATTTGGGCATATAAACTACTTCTGCCATATAATTCTTTCTATAATACTATTAAAATTCTACGATATATGGATAATCCTTTTGCATATATACATCTTCATACAATTCTTCTGGAGCTGGGAATGGCGATTCATCTGCAAACTTAACAGCTGCCTCCACTTCACTTTTCACCTCATCATCAATTGCTTGTATTTCCTTATCGTTTAACCACTCATTTTCTTTGATAACGTTTAAGCAGTGTTCAATTGGATCTTTTTCCATCCATTCACTTACTTCATCTTTTGTTCTATATTTTTGTGGATCCGACATGGAATGACCTTTAAAACGATAGGTTCTTATATCCAATAGTGTTGGTCCATCACCTCTTCTTGCTCTTTCAGTTGCTTCTTCAATTGCTTCATGAACCGCTTCTGGCAACATACCATTCACTACTCTCGAAGGCATTTCATAAGAAAGTCCCATTTTAGACATATCCTCCACATTAGTGGTACGTTGAACGGACGTTCCCATCGCATAATTATTATTCTCGAGAATAAAAATCACAGGTAATTTCCAGATCATGGCCATGTTAAAAGTCTCATGTAAAATTCCTTGACGCGCGGCTCCATCACCAAAAGAAACAAAAGAAACATTGTCTGTTCCTTTGTATTTCTCAGCAAAAGCCACACCTGCTCCCATGGCAATTTGTGCTCCTACAATTCCATGACCTCCTAAGAAATTCTTCTCTTTATCGAAAAAGTGCATAGAGCCTCCTTTTCCTTTAGAGCAACCTGTTTTTTTACCATATAGCTCTGCCATCAAAACACGTGGGTCGGTTCCTAGACCAATCGGGTGAGCGTGGCATCTATATGCCGTCATATGTTTATCAGTTGGACGGCTAGCACTTACTGTTCCAGCGACAATTGCTTCTTGTCCTGTATATAAATGTAAAAATCCACCGAATTTCTGTTGGATATATAATTGACCCGCTTTTATTTCAAAAGTCCGCATTAACAGCATATCTCTATACCATTTAACATACGTTTCTTTCGGAAATTTTGTGCTTTTCGAATTTGATTTTCTTGTACTAACCTTTGGAGTAACAGATTTTGCTGCCATAAACTATGAATTATTATAACAAAGAGCAAATATAGTAATATGATTATAAAATCACTAATCAAGTGTACTTTAT
>JBEBRN010000077.1:0-12242 GCA_040394775.1 Taishania pollutisoli | reverse complement strand
AAGCGGTTACTAGCTTTTGGGAAGATTTCTGCGTGAAGTTTTTAGCGAAGTATTGTTTTTAAGTGTCTGCTTTAATACATTTTGAAGACTAGTTGCTGTATACTGAGATCCTTCGATCTGTCCCTCGAACATCCATTCCTTTGGTCGATATGATTTGTAATAGTCTCGTAAAAGTTCAATTAACTTTTCACTTATAGGCGTAAGGCGGTCTTTATTACCTTTACTTTGTCGTACTAGAAGTAGCTTACGTTTCGAATCGATGTCTTTTGGTTTTAGATTTAAAAGCTCACTTCTCCTTAAACCACAAGCATAAATTAAACTTAGCATCGCGCGATGCTTTAAATTCCTAGGTGCCTCTAAAATCGCTTTTATCTCTTCCTTACTCAGTACATTCGGCAATTTATGTTCTTGTCGCGGTCGGTGAATTGATTCGATATCCAACTGTTTATGTTGTATTTCCTTGAAAAACAATTTAATCGCGTTCACCACCTGATTTTGGAAACTAGCAGAATACTGATGCTTTAAAATGTATTCGATGTTAAATGTTACGATATCTTCATTACTAATTTCACCCAAAGGTTTATCAGCATGAAAGCGAAAAAATATACTCAAGCTGTCGGTATACGTTCGAATCGTATTCTCACTATATCGCTTCGAATTTTAATAGTGTTTAAACGCTCCTAAATTTCTCAAATGTTCATCTGTCAGCGGAGGAAGGGCAGAAGCATTGCTAGCCTGTAAAATACGCGTCGATTTCGCCGGAGAATGATTCAACTTAGAATAATCCAACCAATATTTCCCTTTCAACAAACGAAATAAATCTGCCCGAAGTTTTGGATAATACAGACACATCCAAATTTCATTCTCCAATATAAAACCAGGAATATGCTGCTTAAATAATAATATCAATCCTTCATCTTCCTTGAAATGAAAGAGAACATAATGTCGCTCTTGAACGAAGTTTGAAGTTAATGAAATCGTTTCCATTTTACATTTTCTTATATAAGTTAAGCAAAAAGAAGGCCTACTCGCAACAAAAGCTTCATTTTTTTCTAGGAACTCTGATTTTGCGAGATAACAATCATTCAATCTGTCGGTTTCTTCCACTTTTCTAAAATACTTCCCAAAATCAAATTTTTCAACAAATAATAGGAACATCTCCAATAAAATGAATATATTTAGCAGAGGTTTAATTTATATTAGATGCACTATGAATACGAGCGAGAATAAAAGATTTGAATTTGTGCCGTTTACGCAACAGATTTTAGAAATCAAAACATTGAAGAGAGAAGGCGAGGAGAAGGTCGGTGAGAGCGCCATGTGTTTTGAAAATCGAGATGGCACAAAGTATTTTCTTTTAGGTATAAATGAAGATATTGGTCCACAGGCTAATCATGGAAAACCTGGAAGTATGGGCGGTTTTGATGTGTTTTTAGATTATTTTCTCAATATACAATCCAATGAATTTTTGAAAGGGGATGATGTCTGCGTTTTAGGGCAAATCAATCAACTATATAGTCATTCTAGTATCGAAACCTCTCGTTTGATGGTGGCAGAATTAGATGATTTCATTGTGCAACTATTAAATGAAAACCTTCCGCCAAATGCCATTCCAATTGTGATAGGTGGAGGACACAACAATTCGTATCCGCTTATAAAATGGGCGTCTCAACGTCAGAACCAACCAATAAACGTTATTAACATTGATCCACATGCGGATATGCGCCCGTTGGAAGGTCGCCACAGTGGGAATTCTTTTTCGTATGCACTTCAAGATGGTTTTTTAAAGAGATATCACGTGGTAGGCTTGCATCAATCGTATAATTCGCAATATATATTAGATGAACTGAGAGCGAATAATTGTGAGTATTCCTTTTTTGAGGAATATGTTCAAGGAAAAAGTTTTACGGATGACATACATCGTTTTTACGAATCCGTAAGTACCGATTTTTACGGTGTTGATTTAGACTTGGATGCCATTGAGAACATGCCGACAAGTGCTATTACCCCAAGTGGAATATCGGTTCATCAAGCACGAAAGTATATTTGTAAAATGGCTAAAAATAAGCATGTGCAATATTTTCATTTACCCGAAGCAGCTCCTGTTGACAAAGTAAAATATATTGTTGGCAAAACATTAGGCTATTTTGTGTCAGACTTTATTAAGCAGAATAAAAAATCTCATCTAAAATGATAATAAACTCCTATTTAAGTGTTTAAAAGAATTTGGAAATTTCTCGACGGTTTTTTTCCGTTTCGATTGATACTTGCACAATTCAAGTATAATTTAATTATTTGTATCTATTGGTTTGTTCTATTTGGCATAGCAGCGGGCGATATAGCGTCAAATTATGGCGTTCCTTATCTTTTTCTTTCCCCTGAATATGACGGTAGGGTCAGTTGGCTTTCATTTTTATTTATAGGAATTGGCTTCGGAGGATTTACGGTAGCTTTTAACATATACAGTTACAAAATAATGGGGAAAGTGTACCCTTTTATTTCTACTTTATCGCGTCCTTTTACCAAGTTTTTTATAAATAATTCACTTGTTCCTATTGTTTTCTGCCTTTTTTATTTAGTCAAATTTTCCGTCTTTCAGCGAAAAGAAGAATTAGCTTCTATCAGTGATATACTATTATTTGATCTTTCGTTTATTGGAGGATTTCTCTTTTTTATCTTAATTTCATTTCTCTACTTTTTCCCGACAAACAAAGATTTTTACAAATTAACGGGAGAGGCTATGCCAAGTTTGGAAGAAGAGCCTATTGGTTCTTATTTTCATAAACAAAGTAAGTGGAGACCGATTAAAATGCAGAATAAGAAACGCTATATTTATTTTAATTCATTGCGTTCCATTAAGATTAGTCGGCCGATAGAACATTATGATCGCACCATGTTAGATAAGGTGTTTACTCAGAATTATCTAAATGCAACGCTTTTTGAAATTGTTACCATTATCGCATTTTTCTTTTTAGGCTTTTTCAAAGAACTTCCTATATTTCAGCTACCTGCAGGAATGAGTATTATTTTACTTTTGACGGTTATTTTAATGCTGTTTTCCATTTTGGTCTCTTGGTTTGGAAATTGGGCGTATCCCTTCATTATTGTATTTGCAATTGGATTAAACTATTTGTCGAAGCAATCATCCATATTCCGTTATAATACATATGTTTATGGAATGAATTATGATTCAGATTCACTGAAAGATTATTCATGGAGAACGATTCGAAAAATAGATGACGATTCATTGCGAAATGAAGAAACAAAGAATAATGCGAAAGTGATTTTAGCGAATTGGAAACAGAAAACGAATCAGAAAAAGCCGAAGTTAATAATTACGATGACTTCGGGTGGTGGCTTAAGAAGCGCCATGTGGGTGTTTGAAACGATGAATTATCTAGACAGTATTTCCAATCAGAAATATACCAACCAACTTCAAATGATTACAGGTGCATCTGGAGGAATGATTGGTGCAGCTTATTATCGATCATTGATGTTAGAACGAAGTTTGTCGCCTGATTTCGAATGGAATACAGCATTGTTTAGTCAAAATATTTCTGCTGATTTACTGAATACACTTTCCCTTTCCGCTTCGGTAAACGATTTGTTTTTCCGTGTTTCAAAGTTTAAATATCAGAATAGAAAGTATTCAAAAGATAGAGGATATGCTTTTGAATATCAATTGCATAAGAATACTAATAATATCTTTGAACATCCACTTTCTTACTTTGAACCTTTCGAAAAATCAGCTCGAATTCCGATAATGATTTTCTCGCCAACAATTGTCAATGATGGAAGGCGATTGTTAATCAGTTCTCAACCACTCAATTTTTTAGCACATAGAGTGGGATTGCCACATATGATTGATTCGTATGAAAATATCGACATACATTCATTTTTTGAAGGAAACGATGTTCAAGATATACGTTTTAGTACTATTTTACGAATGAACGCTACTTTTCCATTTGTTCTTCCGATGACAACTTTACCAACAATTCCAGAGATTGAAGTGATGGATGCAGGAATTCGAGATAATTATGGTGGAAAAGTGACCTTGGAGTATTTATTCAAATTAAAAGATTGGATAGCAGAGAACACGAGTGGTGTTATCATAGTGCAAATAAGAGATACAAAGAAATTGTTGGCAGATGAAAACACCGCTAGATTTTCTTTAAAGGATAAATTATTGGTTCCTTTTACTGCGATTGTGAGAAATTTCATGAAAACACAAGATTATGATATCGATGAAATGGTTGAATTGTTAAGCAATAATATGGGGTTTCCTATCGATTTTGTTTCATTTGATTTGAAAGAAGAAGTAAGTACACGAATATCGCTTTCGTGGCATTTAACCAAAAATGAAAAGAAGTTCATTAAAAAAGCTATATACAGCAAAAACAATCAATTAGGGTTTGATTACTTTTTAAAATTATTAAATAAATAATATTCATAGAGCTATGCAATTAAGTACGTTTGATTTTTTAACCGCTTTAAAGAAGAATAATAACAGGGAATGGTTTTCAGACAATAAAGTAACTTACGAAAAAGCAAAAGAGCAAGTGTCGCGTTTATTTGATGCTATAAATGAGGAACTATCAAAAATCGATGAAATAGGGAAATATAGAATGTATCGAATTTACCGAGATGTTCGGTTTTCAAAAGATAAATTACCTTACAAAAATCATTTAAGTGGTATTTTTATGCGCAAACAACCACAAAATAGAGGCGGTTTTTATGTTCATCTAGAACCAGGAAATTCGTTTATTGGCGGTGGTTTTTGGAGTCCAGAGAAAGAGGATCTCTTACGTATCCGTGAAAGTATTGCTCTAGAAGATGATTTAGAAGGGATTTTAAACGATCCCAAATTAAAAATAGCATTTGGAGCATTAAAAGGAGATGCAGTAAAAACAGCACCCAAAGGATTTGACAAGGAACATGAACGCATTGAATTGATTCGACACAAGCAGTTTATATTAACACAGTCCTTTAATGACAAAGAAGTTTTCTCCGAAGATTTTATTCCTCAAATCGTCGCTGCATACAAGATATTACTACCGTTTTTTTATTACATGACAGACGTCTTAACCACCGACGCCAACGGAGAAAGTATTTTGTAAGAAGCCTGTATTACCGTTCCTTTCGGCTCCGCTCAAGGTACGGTAATATTCTTCGCTCTTTTCTCTCTAACGATAGTTATCGGTACTCACTCTGGTCTTTCGCTCTGTTCTCTCATTTTCACTCTGGTCTTTCCACTCTGGTCTTTCCGCGCAATAGCACCGCAGGATTTGTAATCCTGCGATAAAATTTTCAATCCAAGCTTCCATTCTTCGTTCCCGCTTTCATTCTTCGCTCTCTTTCTCCACTCTGATTTTCGCTCTCACTCTTCGCTCTATATCTGATCTTCCCGCTCCCGCTCTCGCTCTGTTTTTCGCTCTCACTCTTTTTTTGATCCACAAAAAAAAGCCGCCCTTTCAGACAGCTTTCTTACATACGGTATATATTTCTCTATTCGAGATTAAATCTCTTCGAACAAAGCTTGGAAAAAACGAAGGTATTTCGGTTCATATATTAACTTCAATCCTTTCGCATTATTACGATTTTCGTAGACTTCTGCTATTGAATAAGCGACTACATCAAGATGTGCTTGCGTGTACACTCTACGAGGAATAGTTAAACGAACTAATTCCAATTTCGGCATGAATTCTTCTCCTGTTTCTTTATTTCTTCCTGCAGAAACAACACCTCTTTCCATGGCTCTCACACCAGAATTGATGTATAAGTTAGCTGCTAATGCTTGTGCTGGATATTGAGATTGAGGAATGTGTGGATAAAATCTTCGAGCATCTAAGAAAATGGCATGTCCACCGAACGGTTTTACCATTGGAACGCCATAGCTATCTAATATCTCTCCTAAATAAGCTACTTGCTTAATACGAGCAGCCATGTGGTCATCTTGAACGGCTTCTTCCATTCCTCTTGCCATCGCTTCCATGTCACGTCCAGCCATTCCACCATAGGTGTGAAGACCCTCGTAAACAACCACCAAGTTACGTAACTCTTCGAATAAATCGTCATCATTCACAGCGACAAAACCACCAATGTTGACCAATAAGTCTTTTTTACCACTCATCGTAGCTGCATCGGAATAAGAAGCGAATTCTTTTAAAATTTCAGCGACTGATTTGTTCGCATATCCTTCTTCACGTTGTTGAATGTAATAAGCGTTCTCCATCGCACGAGTAGCGTCTAAAACGACTTTAACACCGTGTTTGTGCGCTAATTGATGTACTTCTTTAATGTTCTGCATCGAAACCGGTTGACCACCAGCCATATTTACGGTTGCTCCAACAGTTATATAGGCAATATTGTCACCACCAACTCTGTCAATCAAATCACCGAATTTCTTCATGCAAACATTTCCTTTGAATGGATTTTCATTCTCAGGATCGTGTGCTTCGTCCACAATAACATCGATAAACGTTCCTCCAGCCAATTCTTGGTGAAGACGTGTCGTAGTGAAATACATATTTCCAGGCACATATTGCCCTTTCTTAATTAAGCACTGAGAAAGCATGTTTTCTGCACCACGACCTTGATGCGTTGGAACTAAATGCTTATAACCATAGTATTTACGCACGTTATCTTCTAAGTGATAATAGTTTTTACTACCTGCGTACGCTTCATCACCCATCATCATTCCAGCCCACTGATAATCACTCATCGCATTGGTTCCACTGTCAGTCAATAAGTCGATGTAAACATCTTCAGAACGCAGTAAAAAAGTATTGTAACCAGCTTCTTTAATACGTTTTTCACGATCTTCGCGAGTTGTCATTTTTAACGGCTCAACTACTTTGATTTTGTAGGGTTCTGCCCATGGTTTCTCTTTAAATCTCATTTTTTCTTGTTTTATAAATTATTATTTCACCATCATTCGTCTTATAAATGACGATAAATTTGTCTTAAATATTCTTTTAATCAGCTGATAAATAGTCACTTAATGTAAATATATGACCTGTAAAAGAACAAAGTAAAAGTATAGAATAAGAGAATAGATAAATATGACTATAGTCATGTTTGAAGTATTTAATTGTGAAAAAATAGTTAGTGTTTAAATACTTTTGTAGAGTTAATCTAAACAATCAATTCATTTATTCTCAGTATTTTTTTTAATCGCAGAGATACAAAGTAGAGGCAAAGGTTAAGGAGATTTTTTTAAGCGTTATTTAAATTGTCCTTCTTTATGGAAGAAATCAAACAGATGAGAAATTCGCTCTATTAGTTCATTTTGTAATTTCTAAGAGAAAAAAAAAGCATTGCAAATCTAAGATTCACAATGCTTTTAAATGCTTCAGGAATGATATTCCTTTAATACGAATTATTCGAAATACTGATGAAATGTAGTATACGATTCTTTTAATTGATTGACTAATTTAGAAGATTCGTCACCATTCTCAGCATCGCTTAAAGCAGCAACGAGTTCTAAATGAGGATGTAACCATTTGTGTAATTCGTCATGGCTTTCTCCATCCATAGTACAACTTTTAATCAAATGACTATTTTGTTCTTCGATATCTTTCGCTAGCTTTTTGTAATCCGTACCATTAGATTCAATATACGAATTCACTAATTTTTCACCTTCCAAAAGATAAGGAGTCATTTCCTCATTCACTTTCCATTTTTGACCGTTGTCTAAAGCGATTGATTCACCGTCATCATGATGATGATCTTCGTGTGAAACAACTTCTGTTTCTTGGTCAGTTTTACTGTTGTTAGTATTGCAACTAAGTAATGCAAAGCCAGCAATAAGCACTAAAACTAAACTTTTTCTAATCATAATAAAGGAATTAAAATTTATCTAATTTAACTGTTTTTCCAATTGAACAGCCTTTGGAAACAAAATATTATTTTCCAAGTGGATGTGTAAATGTAAATCTTCCTCGAATTCGTTAATCAAATTAAGCGTTACATTGTACGTATTACAACCATCTGCTGGTGTAGTGTAATTGTTCGTTAACGCTGCAATTTCACGGTATATTTCACCTTGACGATCGTGGTCGTGCATCATAGCATCAATTGGATTCTCAACACTTCCAAAACTAGGTTTTCTGTCTAATGGTGTCTTAGTATCGTGTGCCTTTACCAATTTACGGATAAAAGGGAAAAGTGTTAATTCCTCTTTTTTCATGTGTACCGCCATATCTCCAGCAGATTCTTTGAATAATTTCTCTACTTCCGCTAATTCAGGGTGATTAGCACCGTGAACTCGAACAATTTTCTCTAAGTAAGGAATAATCTCCTGTGTTTTATCTTGTACGAATCGATGATGTCTTTTTTCAACATAATCAGCCAATAAATCAAGTGGCCATGAATTGTAATCATTCGCTGCATTACTTCCTTCTGTGGTGATATTTTCTAAATCAGAAAGAATTTTGTTCGTGTCAAGTTCATGTTCTTTACACGCATTTTCGATTGATCTGTTTCCATTACAACAAAAGTCGATTCCACTTTGTTTAAATACGGAAGCTGTTCTGTAGTCTTTCGCTACTAAATCGCCAATAATTGTTTCTTTTGAAATTCCCATTTTATTTATTTTTTACGTTATTAATTATATTTTTTCTCTTGTTTAATACTCTTTTAAAGTTAGTCAATTACCCCTTTCCATTTTCCTTTTTTACAGTTTTAAAAAGATGCCATCCATACAACGATAAACACGCTACTTTAACCACTTCCATTCCTGCATATATAAAATGATTATAAGAACGTTGTGAGTTTTCGGCATCAATCAATCCATCGATATACATTTGTGCTCTCGTATCTAGTGCAGGTAGTAACCATGCTGTTTGCAAAATCAATAGAAAGATAGGGAAGTAGTATAAGTAATTGTTTTTCAGTGATAAAGATTGTTTTTGGTAAATCATTGCTCCAAATATTAGGATAGCTAAAATCCATTCTACTTTGTTTAACATACCAAAGACCAATCTTCCTATTCCCAATCCAATCGGAATTGTCACTCCTTCTGCTGAAAATTTCAACCATGATTCCATAAAGCTTATAGCAGCAATAAATCCTATCCAGAGAAATACGCTTATCGTTATGGTGGAAGACTGAACAACTTTCATTTAGCTTATTTTTTAACCGTTTTTCAATTATTTTGGGTCAAATATAAAGGTTATTTCTCATCTAAGATAAGATTATCGTTAATTTATTTAGATTGTTTTTAAATAAGTTGAAATTTACCTGTTAAGTATGAAGATGACATAGAGTTGGAAATTATAATGATTAGATTTTAACCGCCATGTCGCAAAGATTCCGCCAAGGACACGAAGGATTTCTCATTATTTATAACATTTCCGTGTAATCTGTGAGCCATACCTCGCACTCTTCTCTCATTCTCCCTCTGTTTTTCTATATTCACTCTGTAATTTCGCTTTCTTCTCTCATTCTCCCTCTGTCTTTTCTTTGCTATCTGTGAGCCATTTCTCATTCAATTTTGTACTTTAGTAGCATAATTCGACTGAATGGAGGACAAACGATTAAATAAGTGGCTAGAAAATAGAAAAAAGCGTATTGAAAGTTTTTCAGTTGAACAGCTTTTGGACGGTATTCTCAAGAAGGATATGAAGTATCTTTCACAGGCCATTACCTTAGTCGAAAGTAGCCGTTCAGATCATCAACAAATAGCACGAGAACTCATTGAAAAGTGTGTTCCACATACTGGAAAATCAGTGCGAATTGGAATTACGGGTGTGCCTGGAGTAGGTAAGAGCACCTTTATTGAAGCCTTTGGAAAAATTATCGTGGATGCTGGTCATAAAGTAGCTGTTTTGGCTATTGATCCAACGAGTAATGTTACTGGTGGAAGTATTTTAGGTGATAAAACCCGTATGAATGAGTTGGCAATTAATCCCTCAGTTTTTATTCGTCCTTCACCCGCTGGCGATTCTTTAGGAGGAGTCGCTAAGAAGACCCGCGAAAGTATTTTTCTGTGTGAAGCCGCTGGTTACGATGTGATATTAGTTGAAACCGTTGGTGTTGGTCAATCGGAAACAGTTGTTCATTCGATGGTCGATTTCTTTCTATTGTTAATGCTTTCAGGAGCCGGAGATGAATTACAAGGAATCAAACGAGGAATTATGGAAATGTCTGATGCATTGGTAATTACGAAAGCGGATGGCGATAATCGAAAGTTAGCAAATGTTGCTCGAAGACAATATGAATCAGCGTTGCATTTATTTCCACCGACTGAAAGTACATGGGTGCCAAAAGCGTTGACGTGTAGTGCCTATGAGAATACGAATTTAGATAAAGTGTGGGAAGTGATTGAACAATATGTGGAGATAACGCAAGAGAATAACTATTTTTACACCCATCGAAAACAACAGGACAAATTTTGGCTAAAAGAGCGCATCAATGAATTGTTGCTAAATGAATTTTATGGAAATGATCAGTTGATGCAAGAGATGAAACGCATTGAAAAAACTGTTTTAGAAGGGGAGAAGAGTTCTTTTTCCGCAGCAGATGAATTATATACACTTTACAAGAAATTAATGCATGAAGGAAATTGAATTTAAAGTTGAAGGCGAATATATAGAGTTGATACAACTCTTAAAAGCAATTGGCATAGCACAAACAGGAGGTCATGCAAAAATGATTGTCGATGAGGAATTGGTCATGCGTAACGGTGTATTAGAAACAAGAAAGCGTGCAAAATTAGTTCCGAATGATGTTATTGAAGTCGAAGGTCATCTAATCACGCTTAAGTAAAGCATTCATTACCATGATCCACCAGCGCCACCACCGCCTGTACTTCCACCGCCAAAGCTTCCGCCACCGCCTCCACCACCATAACCACCGCCACCGCCACTACTGCCAAATGAGCCTCCACCGCTAGAACTTCTACTTTCATAAATGGGATAGAACTCTATTGATTTAAAATATCCACAATTACTACATTGATCATATTTTTGTCCTTCTCCTGCCACTAGGCCTGTTGGCTTTCGTATTTCTTTTGTCAGGTTTTTTTGCAATGTATAGTAATGACATTCAGTACATTCTTCATAGCTGTCATCAATCTGCCAAGGAATTAATTTGACGCTTTTATCTTTTGTATTTCTCCATATTTCGTAACTACGACTTTTAATTTTCTCTTCCTTTAACTGTCCTTTGTCAAGGAATTCTGAGATTTGAGAAGGTTTTAAAGAGCGTTTGATACGTTCCCAATTTCCACTATCATCAGGGGGAAGAAAACGAATTCTATCTCGCTTAAAACGATTCGATGTTATTCTGAGAGGAATCCATATAAAAGGGGTTAACACAATAGGAATTATTAACTTGGAGATGTATTTTCGATATTCTTTTTCCTGATCTTCTTTATCAGGGTAGTTACCTCTTATAATATGAACACCATCCTTAATTAAAATAGTAAGCGTTGAAGTTAAAAATAGTATTGTAAGATAAGGTAAATTCCTCCAACTGAAGAATCTAGTAAACTCTTCTCGTATTATAGAAATAGGAAGAACGACCAGCATTAATATGAAAAATGTTAGGAAGAAACCAGTAATAAAGGGTGTTCTCTTCTTTTTATTTCGTTTTTCCCTTTCCTTTTTTTTCTTTTCTTTTAGTGTCTTTTGTTGCACTCCGATACAATATTTATATATCAGAATGAAAAGAAAGATGATTCCTAAAGAATTTAAAAGATAGGTGCTATTTCGTTCCCAAAAGGTCTGAGCTTCAGGCATTATACTTTTTAGTTCTGCTACTGCATTAGGTGACTTTAAGGCTTGACCTATGACTTTTGCTGTTTCTAAAAGACCTGTATTGTAATCAGCGGCTTGAAAATGAGGCTTTAAATATTTTTCAGCAATTTGGCTTAAATAGACATCAGGAAGTATTCCTTCCATTCCATATCCCGAGATAAAACGATATTCATGTCTATCCATCGCAATGAAAAGTAAAAGTCCATTATCGGCTTTTTGTTTGCCTATTTGCCAATGCATGAAAAGTTCCTTCGCAAACTCAAAGTCACTTTCACCTTTATAATCATTGACAACAACGATGGTGAATTCAGCGCCTGTTAAGCTATCAATGCTTAGAGCAATGTTGTTCAGCTCAAAAACTGTTTCTATGTCCAAAATATGGTCAGGGTCACTCACGTAGAATTCTTGTCCTTGCGTTTTAGGATTAGGTAACTAAAGTTTCGGAGATAAATTTAAACACTCTCTTGATGGTTTGAGGAGTAT
>JBEBRN010000076.1:0-12359 GCA_040394775.1 Taishania pollutisoli | reverse complement strand
TTTACAAAAATCGGAAATATTTAAGAATTCCTCCCCAACTTTTGGTTATGATCCCAATTCGCCCCAACTCGCCCCAACGAAAAAAGGATACTCCCGTATCCCCTTTTCGTTAAACAACTAACTATAAACAAAAGCAATTCAATCTATAATTTAATCTTTTTGCCTTTCGCTAAAACCACATCACTTGATTCAAGGTTGTTCTTTTTAACGATTTCACTAGTTTTAACACCGTAGGCTTGTGAAATTTCTTTTACGGATAATGCTTTATTGAGTGTCACTACGTTGAGTGATTTTGCGGCACTTCTTTTCGGTTGCAAATACACCATATCTCCTTCAACTAGAAAATCTTTTCCTTTAGGAAAATCATTATAGCGATGTAATTGCGATAATGTCAATTCAAATTCTTCTGCAATTTTATAAAAAGTGTCTCCCTTCTTAGCAATGATGTATTTTACTTTATTTGGTTGCTCTAAACATACTCTTGTTGTTCTCTTGAATGGAGACATTACACCATTTGACTTTACCTTGCTATCACTTATTTCGATGACAATCTCAGCTGGTTTAGGAGTAGGTTTTGTTGGAGTATATGCTCCTGGATGTGCCTTAGGCGTATTCTTTGTTTTTTCAGTAACCGTTTTTGTTTCTGTAGTCTTATTTGTAATAACGGTTGTAGTTTTGTTTGTATTGGTGATTTTCGACACATCTGCTATTTGTGGATTGCTTGTCCCCATTTTGTCATATTCATACAACTTATAATCTTCGATAATTCCAATCAAAAGGGTCGGATATTTAGGATTTGTAGCATATCCAGCAGCTTTTAATCCATAAGCCCAACCTTTGTAATCGGTAATGTCTAATTCAAATAGCTTACCATAACGAGATCTTGTCGTTAAGAAGGTGCTGTGATCTTCATACGATAGATCAGCTGTTGAATATTTTCTAAAACATTCGTTTTTCGTATCATCATCTTGAAATACTCTTTCGCCTATCCATTCGTGACATTTGATACCAAAGTGATTGTTTGCTAATCGTGCAAGGTCAGAGTTTCCATATGAACTCTCTAAAATTCCTTGTGCCAATGTTATGGAAGCAGGGATTTTATGCGAAATCATTTGTCTCACAGCAATAGAATGCCAATCTTGGATGTAATCTTGCTTGGATGAATAAGCAATTTCTCCAGCGAAAGCGGAGGAAGAAAATAAGCAAATAAAAAATATAACTACAGGTCTCATAACTTCTCAATTAATAAAAGTTTTCAACAGTTATTACGTGAGTTATTAACAATGGTTACATCTTTTGTTGAAATAATAACAAAAAACTATTGTTAAATCAATTAGTTAGAAAATTATTATTCGAGATATGTCCCAAATCCCTGCACTCTTTTGAGCCAATAGCTAGAATGAGTAATGTCGGTAATAATCACGCCTTGGCTGGTGGATGCGTGAATCATATAAATAGTGCCTTTATCGATCATATAAATCATTCCAACGTGTGTTATGTTATTGTTGCTACCAAAAAAAACTAGATCACCTGGTTTGATGGTTTTCTCTTTCAACTTTTTGGAAGAGGTAAATTGATCTTGTGAGCGTCTAGGTAAGGTAATGTTCTGTGAGTTCATAACGTAACTTGTAAATCCACTACAATCAAATCCCGAAGTAGTGGTTCCTCCATACACATAAGATGTTCCGACAAGTTTTTTAGCATATTTAAGGAGTGCTTGTCTTTTTTGTGAAATATCCTTATTCGCAACTGACTCTGTTTCTTTTACTATTTCCTTTGGAACGGCATCTTCTTTTAAGTCACTCATGTTTCCAAATGCCTTTGTTATAACAGTGTTGATGTGGTTGAATTTCTGAGTATCTCCTTTTAAACGGACATCTTCGGCCCACGAGTCCATATCTTTTTTTAAACTTTTTAATTCATATAGATGGGCCTCGAAAAGTTTAGCTCCATCAGGTGAATTTTTAATATGTAAGAGTAATTCTGCTGCTTGATCAATGTTGTATTTCGTCTTCTTATAATGACGTGGGTTTTGCGCTATGTGGAAAGTAGCAATTGCTTTGTAATAACTTGGAATCAAGGAATAATCGTAATCAGGCGTATTGAGTAATCGTTCTGCTTTTGAGTGAACTAATCTATAATGTCCCTGATTGTAAAGCATTTCCAATTTGTCAAATTGCTTGTTTTGCGCCAACAGTGTTGTTGAAATGAGAACTAAAACGGCTATGAATGATAATTTCTTAAACATGAAATAGGTAATTTTCACTAAAGTATTTTAAAAACAGAAGCTATTTTAATTAGAATGGCTAAATTCATAAACAATAATTTGTTAGAATTGTACTTAAAACAGAATTAGATGATGGATAACATACTAGGAATTGACATTGGAGGCACGAATATTAAGTTTGGAATTATTCCACCTAATGGAGAAATTATCTATCAAGATTCATTTAAAACTGCTAGTTTCTCATCACCTGATGATTTTGTAAACACGCTCTATCTACACTTGCAAAAAACTGAGTATCTTCCAACGATTAAAGGAATTGGTATTGGTGCACCGAATGGTAATTTTTATCATGGAAGCATCGATTTTGCGCCGAATATGCCATGGAAAGGAGTTATTCCATTATGTAAGCTATTCGAAGCTAAATTTAAAATCAAAGCGGTACTTTCTAACGATGCAAATGCTGCAGCAATTGGTGAAAAGATATTTGGTGCAGGAAAAAACTTTAAAAACTTCGTATTAATCACACTCGGAACTGGTTTAGGAAGCGGTGTCATTATTAACAACGAACTTTTACTTGGAACTAATGGCTACGCTGGAGAATATGGTCATATTAGAGTAGTGAAAGATGGTCGGCCGTGTAAATGTGGACGATTAGGATGTTTAGAGACTTACGCTTCTGCTACTGGTGTTATGAAGTCGTATGAAGAATTTAAGGTGGATTATCCCAATTCGTCCATTTTACGTTATGAATCAGTTAATTCAAAAGTAATTTTCGACGAAGCCAAAAAAGGCGATACGCTAGCGAATAAAATTGTCGACTTTACTGCTGAAATATTAGGTAGTTCTCTAGCAGATTTTGCTTGTTTTTCAGATCCTCAAGCCTTTATTCTATTCGGTGGTATTACGCATTCAGGTGATGATTTTATCCATAAAGTGAAAAATTACATGGAGAAAAACCTATTGAATATTTTAAAAGATAAAATTGTAGTCAGAAGAACTGAGTTAGAGGATGACGTTTCTCCATTATTAGGCGCTGCTGCTGTATTTTTATCCACTGAAAACAAAAACTAATTTACCATATATATGGATTATAAAGCTTTTTTGGAACCGTTTAATTTCCAAGAAAATGACATTCAAAGTGAATATTGGCACGAAGCAAAAACGCATAATATTCTTTTAGCACCAACGGGAAGCGGTAAGACTTTGGCCTTCTTAGTAAAAGCTTTGGAAAACAATTTATTTCCGCTACTCATTATTTCACCTACTCGAGAATTGGTTTTACAATTAAGTGAGAATTTTAAGAAGTTTTTACCGACCTTTCCTGTAGTGAGTTGTTATGGTGGTCATGCTATCGAACATGAACTTAATCAATTGAAGAATAATCCTCAAATTGTGATAGGAACTCCAGGACGATTATTAGATCATTGGAGGCGCGAAAGTTTTGAGTTTTCTGATTTTCAGCAATTAATTATCGATGAATACGATAAGTTGTTAGAGCTTAATTTTCGCGAAGAAGTGAATCAATTTTTGACTGCTAATAAATGGTCAGCAATTCAGTTGTGTAGTGCGACAAAACTAGATAATTCCGATAGCATTTTAACTAAATATCCATGGAAAGTTATTGATTTATTGAATGTTTCAAAACCACTTATTGATTTCTATCAGTTGGAAGTGGAGGAAGCTGAAAAGGTAGAGCAGTTAGTAGATTTCTTAAAGTCCTATACAAACGAACGTATCATTGTTTTTTGTACGCATAGAGAAGCGTGTGAGCGTATTATTGAGCACTTACAATACAATCGAATTTCTGCCGCTATTTATCATGGCGGACTTAAGCAAAGTGAGCGCGAACGTGCTTATATTAAATTTAATCGAGACTCTGAGCGTATTTTATTATGTACCGATTTAGCGGCTAGAGGGTTGGATCTTCCTCAAGTAAATATTGTTATTCATTACCAGCCTGCTTTAGACGAAACGACCCAGACTCATCGGAATGGTCGTACGGGCCGAAATGGACAACATGGAGTAGTTGTTTACTTTGCTTCTCAACCTTCTGGTTATTCGTTTCCTGAAGCATATAAATTACCGAAACTGAATGCCCATCCAAGTGGTACTTTTGTTACCTTATATTGTGATGCGGGTCGAAAACAAAAGTTACGTAAGACTGATTTTGTGGGTTATTTATGTCAAGAAATGGGAGTCGATGGCAAAGCGATAAATGGAATAGACATCTTTGACAATCATGCTTATGTAACTATTGAAGGAGAAGTTTACAAACGCATTAAAGAACAAATTGCCAATACTAAAATCAAGCGCGTCACTATTCGAATGAAAAAGTGCTATTAATCATTTTCAATACTAGATGATATCCATGAATACACCCGATAACACTCAATTTCCACAATACCGTAAACTATCCAACGGAAAAAATTTCTATAAGATTTGTAGTCCTAAATTATTTGAAGAAATTCAACTTGTTGGAAATTTAAAACGACATTATGTCATCGAAGCAAATCAGTATCCCGAAATGCTTCGAATTCAAGATATGCTAAGTTTGGAAGCGCCTTTTTCGGTAGTAAATGAAGCTGAATGGGTTGAGTTATATTCGCTTTTGAAATAGGATCTTTCAAAATATAGTTTATGTTATTTCAAAGTTAGCTCTATGTTATTTCAAAATAAATCTTATGTAATTTCAAAATTATAAGTATGTTATTTCAAAATTGATAATATGTTATTTTAAAATTTTATCATTGTAATTTCAAAATATATTCTCATATTTGTTGGATATATAATGAGTTATGTCTATTAAAAGAAATCTATTTTTACCTGTTCAAAAGTTGTTGAGTAAATATCCTATTGTTACCATTACCGGACCTCGTCAATCAGGAAAAACAACATTCCTTAAAAATATGTTTTCAGATTATCGTTATGTTAATCTTGAAAATCCTGATTTTCGTTTGTATGCGCAAAATGATCCGAATGGGTTTTTGAGAGAATACGATAAAAAAGTCATCTTTGACGAAGTGCAACGTGTGCCACATTTGTTCTCTTATTTACAAGATAAAGTCGATCAAGATGGTATCATGGGGCAATATATTTTATCTGGTTCTCAGAATTTTCACTTGATGGAAGCGATTACGCAGAGTCTCGCTGGTCGTGTCGCAATTTTTAAACTTTTTCCACTAGATTTTCAAGAAATGAAAGCTGAAAATTGGTTAGATGAAACAGATAGTCTAACTAATTTGATTAGAGGTTTTTATCCAGCTATTTATACACGTAATATTCCATCTAAGGATTTTTATTCTAACTATATTCAAACGTATATTCAACGCGATATTACCACGTTAATCAATATTCGTGATATGCATTCGTTTCAGAATTTTTTGGCATTATGCGCCACAAGAGCAGGGCAGTTATTGAATTTGAATAGTCTGGCCAACGAATGTGGTATTACGCAACCAACGGCGAAATCATGGTTGTCGGCATTGGAAAATAGTTTTATTGTTTTTCAAGTGCAACCCTATTTTAAAAACTTTAGTAAGCGCATTGTGAAAACTCCTAAATTGTATTTTTACGATACGGGATTATTGTGTCATTTACTGAAAATTCGAGATGTCAAAAAATTACAAACAGATCCTGTCAAAGGAATGTTATTTGAAAACTTAATGATTGCTGAATATGTCAAGCAGATGCATCACCATAATGATTTGAAAGATGTGTGGTTCTGGCGTGATTCCAATGGAAACGAAGTCGATTTATTAACGGAAGGAGATGAGGGCTTTTCTGCTGTCGAATTCAAAGCTTCGATGACGATAATGCCCGACATGTTTAAAGGCTTGACGCACTTTGAAGCTATTTCAGGCTGGAAAAATCTCCGTAAGAATTTAGTTTTCAATGGTGATCAATCACAAAATCGGACGGCAGGAAAAGTAGTTCCTTGGAAAGATTTTGGAATTTAGCTTTAATTATTTTTTGTCACTACTTTTGCTAACGGAAATAAATAATCACCATTTGTAATTCTCACTATAAATATGAACAGTTTAACGCAACATTTTACAACAACACACGATACGGCACCATTTTCTAAAATCACGAATGCCGATTTTATTCCAGCTTTTGAAATAGCGATTACAACAGCTAAAAAAGAAATTGAAGAAATAGCTGACAATTCAGCTACTCCAACTTTTGAAAACACACTTGAAGCATTGGCTTATTCAGGAATGCAGCTGGAACGGGTTTCTTCTATTTTCTTTAATTTACATTCCGCTGAAACGAATGATGAAATTGAAGATATCGCGCAAGAAATCGCTCCGAAATTGGCAGAATTTAGTAACGACATCACACTAAATCCGAAATTGTTTAAGCGAATTAAAGCCGTTCATGATATCAAAAACACCTTGACTTTGTCGCCAGAGCAAGAGATGCTTTTGGAATCTACTTACAAATCATTTGTGAGAAATGGCGCATTGTTGAATGAAGAAGATCAACAAAAACTAAGAACGTTAGACAACGAGCTTTCAGTGTTGAAATTAGAGTACGGAAAGAATATTTTAGACGACCAAAATGCCTATCGTTTGCACTTAACCGATAAAAAAGATTTGGAAGGTTTACCTGATGGAGCGATTGAAGCAGCGGCTGAATTAGCAAAATCGGAAGGAAAAGAAGGTTGGGTGATTTCTTTGGATTATCCGAGTCTTATTCCGTTTATGACGTATGCAAAAAATCGTGCACTACGAAAAGAAATTTCTATTGCAAACGGTAAAAAAGCGTTTCAAAACAACGAAAACAACAACGAGCAAAACGTCTTGAAAATAGCACGTTTACGTTATGAAAGAGCACAATTATTAGGTTATGAATCACATGCTCATTTTGTATTGGAAGAGCGCATGGCACAATCGCCAAAAGAAGTAACGGCTTTCCTAGCAGATTTATTGACTAAATCAAAACCAGCGGCGGAAAGAGAATTTAAAGAACTGGAAGCATTTGCTAAGAAAATAGATGGTATTGACCACCTAGAAAAATGGGATGGAAGCTATTATTCAGAGAAATTAAAACAAGAACTTTTCTCCTTAGACGACGAACTGTTGAAGCCTTATTTCAAACTAGAGAATGTCTTAAATGGTGTTTTTGAAGTAGCAAAACGCTTGTACGGTTTGAGTTTTGTCGAAGTGAATACCATTGATAAATACCACGAAGATGTAAAAACCTATGAAGTAAAAGATGAAGCAGATAATTTTGTGTCTGTTTTCTATGCTGATTTCTTTCCAAGAAAAGGAAAACGAAATGGTGCTTGGATGACGTCTTTTAAACCGCAATATGTCAAAGATGGCAAGAACGAACGTCCACATGTTTCAATTGTTTGCAATTTCACAAAGCCAACAGCGACCAAACCGTCCTTATTAACTTTCAATGAAGTGACAACCTTATTTCACGAGTTTGGTCACGCACTTCACGGAATGTTAGCAGATACGATTTATCCAAACTTGTCAGGAACGTCTGTGTATTGGGATTTCGTCGAATTGCCTTCACAAGTGTTGGAAAATTGGTGTTACGAAAAAGAAGCGTTGGAATTGTTTGCGAAACATTACGAGACAGGAGAAGTTATCCCAATGGAGTACGTTCAGAAAATTAAAGAAAGTGCTAGTTTCCAAGAAGGTATGGCAACCATGCGCCAATTGTCTTTTGGAATGTTAGATATGGGTTGGCACGGACAAAATCCTTCCAATATAACCAATTTAAAGGCGTTTGAAAGTCAACAATTTGCTGCTACTCAATTGTATCCTGATGTAAAAGAAAACGCGATGAGTCCTTCGTTCTCTCATATTTTTAATGGTGGTTATTCCTCCGGATATTATTCCTATAAATGGGCAGAAGTGTTAGATGCAGATGCGTTTGAATACTTCAAAGAAAATGGCATTTTCAACCGTGAGATTGCCAATAAATTCAAGGACAATATACTTTCTAAAGGAGGAACAGAACATCCAATGGAATTGTACAAACGATTTAGAGGAAAAGAACCATCCGTAGATGCTTTGTTGAAACGAGCAGGTTTGGTTTAATTGTGTAATATTATTTTCTATTGTACATAATCTAAATTCAACTAAAATCCCTAACTCATAGAGTAATTTGGATGTCGCATTGATTTTTTCGCCGGGACACAAACGACGAAATTGCCGTTACAAAAATAACTGTCTGAGCGCTAGCGAGTTTTATTTTTGTAGGCAATGAGGAAGATTTGGGTGACGAAAAAGATCACGACGACGAGTTTTTTGTTACTTTTTGACGGACAAAAAGTAAAAGAAAAATAAAGAATTGATATTTCAAGTATCATTACAAATTGTAACTCAGCACATCAAAAAAAATAAAACCCGTTTAACTCTAGCAAATCTACCATTCAACTATATTACCTATCTTTGTTAAAGAATAAAAAAACGTTATAAATATGTCGGACGATAAGAAGATTATCTTTTCAATGGTGAATGTTTCGAAGACAACACCACAAGGGAAACCTATTATAAAAAACATCTATCTCAGCTTCTTTTATGGAGCGAAAATTGGAATTATCGGATTGAACGGATCTGGAAAATCAACGGTGATGAAAATTATTGCAGGAATTGACCAATCTTACCAAGGAGATGTGGTTTTTGCGGATGGTTATTCTGTTGGTTATTTACCACAAGAGCCTGAATTAGATACTACAAAAACAGTGAAAGAAATTGTGATGGAAGGTGTTCAAGAAACAGTCGATGTTTTGAATGAATACGAAGAAATCAACAACGCTTTCATGGACGAAGAAGTGTTAAACGATCCTGATAAGATGGATAAGTTAATCGCTCGTCAAGGTGTTGTTCAAGATAAAATTGATGCAATGGACGCTTGGGAATTGGACACGAAATTAGAACGCGCCATGGATGCGTTGCGTTGTCCACCAGATGACCAATTGATAGACACACTTTCTGGAGGAGAAAAACGCCGTGTAGCATTGTGTCGTTTACTGCTTAAGACACCAGATGTATTGTTATTAGATGAGCCTACTAACCACTTAGATGCAGAATCAATTGACTGGTTAGAGCAACACTTACAACAATATAAAGGAACTGTTATTGCGGTAACTCACGACCGTTATTTCTTGGATAATGTAGCTGGTTGGATTTTAGAATTGGATAGAGGAGAAGGTATTCCTTGGAAAGGGAATTACTCTTCTTGGTTAGAGCAGAAAGGAAAACGTCTTCAGGAAGAAGAAAAACAGACTTCTAAACGTCAAAAGATGTTGGAACGAGAGCTGGAATGGGTGCGTATGAATCCTAAAGCACGTCAAGCAAAATCGAAAGCACGTTTATCGAATTATGATAAATTACAATCGGAAGATATGAAGGAAAGAGAGGCAACATTGGAAATTCCAATTCCGAACGGACCTCGCCTTGGAACAAATGTAATTGATGCTGTTCATGTTAAAAAAGCCTTTGGAGATAAATTGCTGTATGATGATTTAAATTTCAAATTACCGCCAGCAGGAATTGTAGGTGTTATTGGACCGAATGGCGCTGGTAAGACCACTATTTTCAAAATGATAATGGATGAATTGCAACCAGATGCAGGAGAATTTACAGTAGGTGAAACAGTGAAATTAGGGTATGTCGATCAAACCCACAAAGATATTCATCCGGATAAAACTGTTTTTGAAGTCGTTTCCAATGGATTGGAATTTATTGAAATTGGTAATCAAAAGTTCAATGCGAGAGCGTATTTGTCTAAGTTTAACTTCAACGGATCCGACCAAAATAAGAAAGTAGGAATCCTTTCTGGAGGAGAAAGAAACCGTTTGCATTTAGCGATGACCTTGAAAACGGAAGCAAATGTACTTTTACTGGATGAGCCAACCAACGACATCGACGTGAATACACTTCGTGCACTAGAAGAAGGAATTTTAGACTTCTCTGGTTGTGCCGTTGTTATTTCTCACGACAGATGGTTCTTAGATCGTATTTGTACGCACATCTTAGCGTTTGAAGGGAACTCAGAAGTATATTGGTTCGAAGGTTCCTATTCTGATTACGAGGAGAATAAGAAAAAGCGATTAGGTGATAGTGCACCGAAGCGTATTCGTTATAAGAAATTAGCGTAAACGTTGAAAATTATAGAATGGAAGAAGGAAGATTAGAAATTAGTCTTCCTTTTTTTATACAAATGTGAACAGTGAAAAACACAAGCTTTGTCTTTGCAGGATTTATAATCCTGCAGTGAGTTTTATTTTCACTAACTGTCCATTCTTCACTTCCGTCGTTGCGGGTGTATTTTCTACAAACAAACTTCCAGTTCCTAATCCTTGATGTAGCGAAATATCATAGCTAGAAACAAATTGTGCGATAGCATTCAGTCCAATATTCGATTCCAAAGCGGACGTCATCCACCACGGAATATACAGTTTAGTCGCTAATTCAATCCATTCTTTACATCCTTTAATACCACCATGAAGGCTAGGTTTTAAGATGATATATTGCGGTTGAATCGCTTCTAATAATTGTTTCTTTTCAGCATAATCATAAATACCGATTAGTTCTTCGTCTAAGGCTATTGGACAAGGTGTTTGCTCACATAAAATACGCATGTTTTCCCATTGACCCGCTTTTATCGGTTGCTCGATAGAATGAATATCTAATGCAGCAAGTCGTTCCAGTTTCCCCAATGCTTCTGAAAATGAAAAAGCACCGTTGGCATCAACACGAAGAATCATTTTATCCGCTGAATAGTGTGTCCGAATAAATTGTAATAGCTTTATTTCTTTTTCAAAATCAATCGCACCGATTTTCATTTTAATACACGCGTAACCTTCTGCTATTTTTTGATCGATTTGCTCTTTCATAAAGATTTCATCGCCCATCCAAATTAATCCATTGATGGGAATGCTTTTTTCACCTCTGGAAAAAGGTGTGTCAAACAATAATTGCTTTCCACCTGAAATAAAATTGTAGTAAGCCGTTTCTAATCCAAAGAAAAGCGATGGTGTATCGTACCATTTATCGATAAAAAGCAGAAAATTAGTTTGGTCTACGTGAGCGTCGTTTAGTAATTGAATTCCTTCTTCTAACCAGTTTTGGTAGCTTTCTAAGTCTATGAATTCTTTTGTCAATCCAGGAATGATACTCACTTCTCCAACACCTTTATTTTCACTTTCGGTAGATGTTAATGTAATATACCACGCATGTTTCTCCGTCAATATTCCTCTGCTTGTTCCGCTAGGACGTTTGAAGGTTAATGGAGCGTATGTTAATTCAAATTGAAACATGGAATAAGATAGAACTGATGGTAAACAAAATACTGAGTAAAAATGTCGTCAAGGCAACAGTCTTTAAATAAGGATCAAATTCACGATCGTTAGAAACTACTCTTACCTTCTTTAAATGAAATACTAATAACAATAGTGGTAAACTGAGTGAAAATAGATAGTAATTAGTAGGGTAGTAGATCACAACGAAAGCAATCATGCATAAAATAGCTGTTAAGACAATGAAAGTATGATATATTTTCGCTTTTTCCCTTCCTAGTTTTACGACTAAAGTATGTTTATTGACTTTCTGATCGTTCTCACGGTCCCGCATATTATTCAAGTTCAATACAGCGGTACTTAATCCACCAATAGTGATAGCGGGGAAAAGTAATTTCCATTCAAACGATTGCAGCGAAACACTTTCTGGATATAAATGATACACGCCAATAACGCTCACAAAACCAAAAAATAAGAAGACAAACAAATCACCTAGTCCATAATAGCCGTATGCTTTTTTGCCAATCGTGTACATGATTGCAGCAATGACACAAAGTAGCGCCAACACCAGGTAAAAAATCCAAAATGAGAAATCTTTTCCGTTGGAACTACTATAAATTAAAAAGGTTGCACTAATGAGCGAAGCGATACTAGTAAATGTTACGCCGATTTTCATTTCTTTAATTGTAATTCCTCCTGATTGAACGGCTCTTGTTGGTCCAATTCGACCTTCGTTGTCCGCACCTTTTAATGTATCGCCTAAATCATTAGCGAAATTAGAGAGTATTTGAAAAAACAAAGTCGTCAAAAGTGCTAGTAAACAAATGTCCCAACGAAAAATGGCATCATTATAAGCAATTGCACTTCCGA
>JBEBRN010000075.1:0-12457 GCA_040394775.1 Taishania pollutisoli | reverse complement strand
ATTCTAAATTCTCACCAATTCACCGATACATTCCACCAGTCTGTATCAAAATGCGCATCATACTTCTTGTAAAAATCAACTGCAGGCGTATTCCAATCTAATACTTGCCAAACAATTCCAAAATACTTATTTTCTTTTGCATACTCTATCGTTTTGTCTAATAGCATTTTACCAAATCCATGACCACGAAATTTTTGGGTAATAATTAAGTCTTCTAAATACAAACGACGCCCTTTCCAAGTAGAATAGCGCACGTAAAACAAGGACATTCCCACGATTTTATCATCAACTTCGACGACAAACGCTTTCCAGACGGGATTACTGCCAAATCCAGCCTCTTCCATTTCAGATAAAGTAACAGTGACTTCATCAGGAGCCTTTTCGAAAACCGCTAATTCATGAACTAATTCAAGTAATTGCGGACAATCCTTTTTCTGTGCAGCTCGAAGCGTACCTTTTTGATTGGAATTCATGTTTTTTTGATAAATTTACATTATCTCAATTGATTTTCGAGTTTTCCATTCGTTTTTTCATGCGCCATTCTTCATTCACCATTAATCAATCACCATTTAATTTAGTATTTTTGTAACGATTTCAATCGTAACATAAAGACCTTTTTGTCGTTATACAACTTATGAAGTATCTATTTTTCTCCTTTTTTCTTATTTTCAATACTGTATCCTTTGGGCAAGGAGGTACTTCTAATATGGCTGTCATTGAGGATGAAATACTTCATTTGACCGATCAATTGCGGTTAGAAAAGAGCGATTCAGGGAAAGTGGCAACTAGTTTACAGATTTTGACCATTTTAAATTCGACATTTACGAATAAAGAAGCCTTTAATTATCCGTTTTCAAGAGTGAAGTCGATTGGTTTTATCAATAGCCCCGATAATCAGGTAAAAATCATCAATTGGAACATTGAGAAACAAGATAATACGAATCAGTATTTTGGACTAATAGTTCATTATGACACACGAAAAAAAGAGTATTTGATTAATGAATTAACAGATGTTAGCGGTCCTTATGATGTTATTAATAATAATGAATATTACTATAGCAATCAATGGTATGGAGCACTTTATTATAAAATAATCCCCACTGTTTACAATCGAAAAACATCATACATTCTTCTAGGATACGATGCTAATAATAAGACAAGTCATATTAAATTAATTGAGGTATTGTCTTTTATAGGAAGTAAAGCAAAGTTAGGAGCTCCGATTTTTCGGGATGGTAAAAAGACTTCCAGACGAGTGGTTTTTGAACACTCTAAGAAAAGCTATATGTCTATCAAGTATGAAGCGGAAAGGAATCGTATTGTTTTTGATCATCTATCACCCGAAAACCCTATAATGGCTGATTTTCGTGAGTTTTATGTGCCCGACATGTCGTACGATGCATATGTTTTAGAGGATGATAAATGGGTGTTACAAGAAGACATTGTTGCGATAAATGCGGACAAAGGAAATAAGGAAACTGTCAAGGTTTACGACATGAATAAGAAAGGTGAAATTGTCGAATCAGAACAGAAAAATACGTGGAGAGACCCTTCGGATAAGAATGCTCCAGCAGGTTCGAATATCCATACTCCAGCTCTTCCAGAATCGATTAAAAAAGATAAAAAAGGAAAAAAACCGGAACAAAAGATAGAGAATAAAGCACTTAAAAATAAGAAGCGAAGTAATGAGGAATTTTACTATCAAACTGTTTTAAAGAATAATAGCAAGAAGAAAAGTAAAGCTAACAAAAAGCATAAAATCAAGAAAATTAAAAAATAAATAACCATATTTGTCAAAAAAAGAAGATGTTAGAAGAAAACAGCTACAGTGAAAAGGAAGAGGTATTCTCAAAAGTTGTAAAGGCGGGTAGAAGAACTTATTTTTTCGACATTAAAAGCACCAAAGGAAACGATTTATACTTAACGATTACAGAAAGTAAGAAAACGACTGAAGATGGTTTTGAACGATTTGAAAAGCACAAGATTTTTCTTTACAAAGAAGATTTTGAGAAATTCGAAGAAGCTTTAAACGAAACGCTTTTAAAAATCAATGAGTTAAAAAACAACCTGTAACTTTTTTCCTAATTGTTGACAAATTCTAGTCATTAGATGGACGAAATGCAACTTCTTTCCACTATCTTTATAAAAAAGTGTTTAAATGGGTAAAATAATTGCAATAGCAAATCAAAAAGGGGGTGTTGGTAAAACAACGACGGCTATTAATTTAGGTGGTTGTTTTGGTGTTTTAGAGTACAAGACATTGATTGTAGATGCAGATCCACAAGCTAATGCTACATCAGGTGTTGGCGTTGAACCAAATAATAAGAAAAACATTTACGACTGTTTGATTAATGACGTTCACCCGGACGAAGTAATCATTCATACAACGAATCCAAATCTAGATTTGATTCCAGCTCACATTGATTTAGTCGGTGCTGAATTAGAGATGATTGAAATCGAAAATCGTGAGTTTCGCTTAAAAAATGCGCTTGAAAAAATAAAAGATAAATACGACTTTATCATCATTGATTGTTCTCCTTCTTTAGGATTGATTACGGTGAATTCATTGACGGCAGCGGATGCTGTTTTAATTCCTGTTCAGTGTGAGTATTTTGCTTTAGAAGGTTTGGGGAAATTATTAAATACCATTAAAATTGTTCAAGGGCGGTTAAATTCTGATCTAGAAATAGAAGGGATTTTATTGACGATGTATGATACACGTCTTCGTTTGGCCAATCAAGTGGTGGAAGAGGTGAAAGCGCATTTTCAAGAATTGGTTTTTGACACCGTCATTCATCGAAATACAAAATTAGGTGAAGCACCAAGTTTTGGAGAAACGATTGTCATGCACGATGCTGCAAGTAAAGGCGCTATCAACTATTTGAATTTCGCAAGAGAAATTTTACAGCGCAACAACATGACAAAGATTACAAATCAAGAAAAAACGATAGATTTTAACGATGAGTTCTAATAATCCAACTAAAAAACCTGCACTAGGAAAAGGTTTGGGAGCTTTATTATCAAACGCTTCGACAGATATTACTTCCAGAGGGAACGAAGGAAAAGATGTGGTGAATGCGATTTCTTTAGTAGCTATAGAAGCGATTGAAGCAAATCCATTTAATCCTCGAACGAATTTTGACGATAGTGCATTAGAAGAGTTGAAAAACTCCATACAACAACACGGAATCATTCAGCCATTAACCGTTCGCAAGATGGGACGTGGTAAATATCAAATTATTTCTGGTGAACGTCGTTTTAGAGCGTCTCAGTTGGCTGGATTAAAGGAAGTTCCTGCTTATATTCGTATTGCAAATGATCAAACAATGCTCGAAATGGCATTGGTGGAAAACATTCAACGAGAGGATTTAAACGCGATTGAAGTAGCACTTTCATACCAACGTTTATTGGGTGAATGTGACTTGACACAAGAACAACTTTCTCAAAAAGTAGCTAAAAGTCGTGCGAGTATTACGAATCATTTACGCTTATTGAAACTTCCAGCTGAAATTCAGTTGGCGGTTATTGAAAATAAAATTTCGATGGGACATGCTAGAGCACTTGTTTCAGCTGGTTCAGAGGAAGAGCAACTTGCTTTTTTCCATCAAATACTAGAAGATGGACTTTCAGTTCGTGATGTGGAAAGTTCGGTAAAATCTAAACCAGATACAACACCTAAAAATACGACGACTAAGAAAGAAGGATTAACAGAACATGAATTTGTTTTCAAAAGTCATCTTGCCGATAAAATTTCGTCTAAGGTTGATATCAAGAAAACAGCTGGAGGTGCTGGTAAAATTGTTATTAACTTTAGCTCAGAAAGTGATTTAAATCGAATCATTGAACTTTTGAATAATTAAAAATGAAGTTTAGAGCGTCACTGCTTGTTATCTTTTGTTCATTCATGGTTTTTTCTCAAAAAGAGCCTGTTTCCGACTCACTTGTGGTCAATAAAAAAAAGATAGAGAGTGATTCTGTCAAAAAACACTCGGTCTTAAAAGCCGCACTTTTTTCAGCTATATTACCTGGAGCTGGACAAGTTTACAATCATATAGCGATGCCAAAAGGACAGAAAAAAGCATTTTGGAAAGTACCATTGATTTATGCTGGATTAGGAGTGACGGGTTATTTTGCTTTTAAAAACAATGTTAATCAGAAATCGCTTAAAACGGAATATAAGTTCAGAGAAGCAAGTGGATTTACACAAATTAATAATCCTGAATGGGCTGAATATGATGAGAATTCGCTTATCGAACTATATCAGCAATACAGCAATCGAAGGAATTGGCTCATCATTGGTTGTGGTTTGGTATATTTGATTCAAGTGGCAGATGCAGCAATCGAAGCTCATTTTGTCAGTTTTGATATTTCGGAAAACTTGAGTTTACAAGTACGACCAACACTATTACAAAATCCCTACATGTCGACTAATAATGTGGGAGTCAGTATTGCGTTAAAATTTAGAAAATGAAAATTGGATTAATTGGGTACGGAAAAATGGGGAAAGCGATTGAGGCTATTGCGCAAGAGCGAGGTCATGAAGTCGTATTTAAAGTCAATTCCCAACTTTCTATTGAAGATGTTCAATTATCTGATGCTGATGTTTGTATCGAATTTTCACGTCCTGACTTGGCTTTGAAACACATTAAATCTTTACTGGAAGCTCACATTCCTTCTGTTATTGGAACAACGGGATGGTGGAAAGAGTTAGAACTAGTGACAACGTGGGTGAAAAATACCAACGGACAATTAATTCATGCCAGTAATTTCAGTCTCGGTGTGAACTTATTTTTCAAACTGAATGAGTATTTAGCAACCTTGATGGCGCCTTACAAAGAATACAATGTGGCGGTAGAAGAAATTCATCACACGCAGAAGTTAGATTATCCAAGTGGCACAGCGATAACACTAACGGAAGGGATTCAACAAAATAACGCAGCATATACGACTTGGAATACGGCCTTAAATGAAGTGCCAGATACTATACAAAATAGCATTCCAATTCAAGCTATTCGAGAAGAAAATGTACCCGGTACACATTTAATTACTTATTCGAGCCCAGTTGATCAAATAAAAATAGAACACATTGCCAATAATCGTACGGGTTTTGCGTTAGGAGCAGTAATAGCAGCCGAATGGATTGTTAATCAAAAAGGAATTTTTACATTTAGAGACATTTTAAACTAATATATAAATAATGAGTGCACTATATTTTTACCTATTCATACTTGTTCATCCTTATCTTGCTTTTTGGTGGAAGAGTTTTCCGAAAGCAGGAAGAAAATCGTGGGAAGCACTTATTCCACTTTACAATTATTATGTTGCTTTTAAAGTAGGGAATAGTAAAGGATGGTGGGCGTTATTGATGTTAGTGCCTGGCGTTCATGTGTATATGTGGGCAGTTTGTAATATTGGTTATTTACGTCGATTTGGTTTTTTCTCTGCTTTCGATACTGTTTTGGCTATTTTATTTCCGTATACTTTATTCATTAAAGTAGCTGAAAAAACATTTCCATTTAGAGAACCTACGAATTGGTCTAATCCAAAAGAAGTGGAAGAGCGTAAAGCAGGGGATCACGTTGCTTTATTTATGACTTTACCCTTTGTTGGTCATGCTTTAGCGATTGTTTCTGGAGCGTTGAGTTCGAAGAAAGGTTCTATTGGAAAAAAGTCAAAAGTACGTGAATGGACAGAAACTATTTTGTTTGCCTTAATAGCTGCTGGAATTATCCGTACCTACGTTTTTGAACCGTTTAAAATCCCTACAGGTTCCATGGAAAAAACGTTACTAGTGGGTGATTTTCTCTTCGTAAACAAATTAGCATACGGTTCAAGAGTTCCAAATACGCCATTGTCTTTTCCTCTTTTCCATAATTTCGTTCCGTTTTTAAATATGAAATCTTATTCGGAGGCGGAAACAATTGAGTACACAAGACTTCCTGGATTCGGAAAAGTGAAACGTTATGATGTGGTTGTTTTCAATTATCCTTCAGGTGATACTTCTGTTTACGATCCTAGAATGCCTTTTGGTTTGATGGGACATGATTATCATGGAATTGTGATCAATGAAGCTACTATTCTTTGGATGCAATCGTTAAATGGTAAATTAAGAGAAAGAACAGCTAAGACTGGAAATCAAGAAATCGCTTGGCAACAAATATATGATGAAGAAGCACCGAATTTCATCAAGAATTTAGAAGATTGGAAAGATCAAGCACGCTATTACTTGGCAGTGGATAAAAAAGCACATACTGAAGGAACGGAAATCAATCATTTAGGTGTCATCAGAAGACCGGTCGATAAGCGAGAAAATTATATTAAGAGATGTTTAGGCGTTCCTAATGATGTATTAGAAATTGTTAATTCAGTGGTTTATATTAATGGTAAACCAGCAAGAGTTGCGCCGTATCAAAATTTACAATACACAGTGACCAATCCAAAGGAATTGACGCAGGAAATGTCAAGAGAAAAGTTTGAAAATCAGATGTATGGGTCATTTGGGTTGGAAAAATCAAGAGGTGATTATTACACGACCAATGAGGGTAAAATAGAAATGAATTTGACCAAAGAGGAGCTAAAGCGTATAAAATTTGTTTTACCTAAAGTGCATTTTGAATTAAATATTGATTCAACCTATGAAATGAAAGTCGGAAAAGAAGTATTTGCGAAAACTGGTTTTACAGCGTCTCAACAAATTGATAATTTAAGACTTTTCCCTAAAGACATCCATCACAATAATACAGTGACTAATTTTGAGAAAATCAGAATTCCAGCGAAAGGAACAACAGTAACTTTAACGACAAAGAATATTGCACTTTATCGTCGAATTATTACCGCTTACGAAGGACATACGCTGGTAGAGAAGGCAGATGGATTCTACATCGATGGAAAGAAGACAAACAAATATACGTTTGCCATGAATTACTATTGGATGATGGGAGACAATCGCTATAATTCAGCTGATTCACGTTTCTGGGGATTTGTACCTGAAGATCATATCGTAGGAAAAGCGTCACTCGTTTGGTTCTCCAACAGTGGTGTTCCAGATATCGGAATTCGTTGGGAAAGAGTGTTTAACATCATCAAATAATGCAACTACGACTTCCAATTGCTTATTTTGGTGCTATTGGATATTATCAGAAGTTAGCACAAGCGGAACGGGTGTGTTTTGAGGTCAATGAACATTACGTCAAACAGACCTTACGCAATCGAATGTATATACTCGGGCCAAACGGTGTTCAATCATTAATTATTCCTGTTAAGAAGCCATATGGTTCTAAAACAGCGATGAAAGATATACTTATTTCTTATCAAGAGGAATGGGTGAGACAACATTTAAATGCCTTGGAAACGGCTTATTCGAGTAGCCCATTTTATGAGCATTATATGTTTGATATTGCTCCTATTTATCATGAGGGAATACCAAATTTGGTAGAATTCACTCAAAAGTTACATCAGGTAATTGTGAATGCGCTGTCGATTGACGTACCAACAAGTTTAAGTGAAGCGTTCGACTTACGTGAAAATGAAATTGATTTTCGTCACTTAGATGAAATTCCATCACAAGAAGTTCCGTATGATTATCACCAAGTTTTCGATAAAAATCGTATTTTTGAAGGGAATTTGAGTATTCTCGATGCCCTATTTAATCTCGGTCCAATGGCGCGAAATATTCTTCTAAAACAATGATATATGCAAGTAGTTTTAACTAAAAAACAGATTGACCAAAAGATTACACGTTTGGCCTATGAAATTCTAGAAAACGCGCATGAAGAAAAGCGTATTTACCTTGCAGGAATTTGTGGAAGCGGCATTCGTATAGCACAAGCAATTCAGAAAATACTGACACCACTAACATCTACCGAAATTATTGTTTTTGAAATAACAGTCGATAAATCAGAACCATTGAAGCACCCAATTACTGCTTCAATTGATTTAAACGCTATTGAAAATCAATATGTTGTTTTAATTGATGATGTGTTGAATTCAGGGAAAACAATGCAGTATGCGTTAACAGCTCTTTTAGACCATCCATTAAAAGCCATTAAAACATTAGCATTAGTAGATCGTCATCACCATCGTTTTCCTATCAAAACCGACTATACGGGAATTTTACTTTCTACCACTTTGAAGGAACGTGTGGAGATTGATTTTTCAGATGAAAATTATCAAGCGGTTTTAGTGTAACACATTTTATCGAAAAGCATGGATAAAATCACAGAATCGGATAGTTTATACAATGGACTTGAACATAAGTCTATTTCGGAATTGGTCACGGAAATAAATCAAGAAGATCAAAAGGTGGCATTTGCCGTTCAACAAGAATTACCAGCGATTATTGCTTTTTTGGAAGCAGCAGCACCTCGAATGAAAAATGGCGGAAGACTGTTTTATATTGGTGCTGGTACGAGTGGTCGAATCGGTATCTTAGATGCTAGTGAATGTCCACCGACTTTTGGCGTTCCTCATGAATTAGTCACTGGAATTATTGCTGGAGGAGATAGTGCCATTCGAAAAGCAGTTGAGAATGCAGAAGATGACCACGAACAAGCATGGAATGATTTACTACAAGAAGGCATTCAACCAGGCGATTGCTTAATAGGAATAGCTGCTTCTGGAACGACACCGTATGTTTTGGGTGGAGTAGAAGCAGCGAACAAGAATGGTGTTTTAACGGCTGGAATATCTTGCAATCCCGAGAGTCCTTTGAGTCAATTAGCTCAATTTGCTATTACGCCAATTGTCGGCCCTGAATTTGTGACAGGTAGTTCTCGAATGAAGGCAGGAACGGCTCAAAAAATGATTCTGAACATTATTTCTACGACTTTGATGATACAATTGGGTCGTGTGAAAGGCAATAAGATGGTTGACATGCAATTGAGTAATAGTAAATTAGTCGAAAGAGGAACCAAAATGATTATGGAACAATTACCAATATCTTATGAAGAGGCGAACCAACTGCTTATAAAGTTTGGTAGCGTTCGCAATGCGGTGGATGGATTTCGGAAATAATTTTTATTATCTGATTTCTCACCGTAAATTCGAGCACCTCAGTTACTCATTTGAACCTCAGTTAAGAGTGTGAATATCTTTATTGCCTAAAGAACTCGAAGTCAACAATCGTTACATATTTCATCTCTACCAAAACATTGCGTTGTACTCTTATGTCTTATAATAGATCGCAACGAAGAGTCAGAAGAAAAATAGCTGGTCGCCCAATTGAAAAGGATGATAAACCGATTTTTCACCGTTAGGATGAGCATCAAATGGACAAACATCCATGTTAGCCATGCAAAAGTACCAGAGAATTTCCAAAAAGGTAAATCGACAACTGCTTTGTTTTTTCCAATAGTAGCCATGGAACCTAAATCTTTGTATTCGTATTCTTTCCAATTTTTAAACGTATCATTCTTTAGGAAGTTCTTCGCTAATAATTTCCCTTGATTTTTGGCTACGTTCGCTAATTGCGGGTGACCATGTGGGTATTTAGGTGTTTCCATATACGAAATGTCACCTACTGCAAAAATATCCTCATAACCGTCCACTTTATTGAAACGATTTACTTTTATACGATTACCTCTTACATATTCCGCTTTGTCTAACCCTTTAATGCTGTTTGCAACAACACCAGCAGACCAAATTAAGTTATATGTTGGAATTTCCTCACCGTTGGAAAGCGTTACGATATGACCATCATAATCTTTGACTACTAATTCTGTGCGTATATTAATACCTAAACTTTCTAAATATTGATGTGATTTTTTATGTGCATTATCACTCATTGGAGCTAATACATTTTTCCCTCCTTCTATCAAGTGAATTTTCAATTTACTAAAATCAAAAAAGGTATAGTCTTTTGGTAAAATTTTATTTCGCATTTCGGCTAATGAACCTGCCAATTCTACACCAGTAGGTCCTGCACCTACAATCACAATGTTTAAATGCTTTTCTTTCTCCAATTCTGAAGTGGCATTTAAAGCTAATTCAAAATTATTTAAAATGTGGTAGTGCATTTGCGTAGCCTCTTCCGTTGCTTTTAGAGTTAAAGCGTATTTCTCTAAACTTTTGTTTCCAAAGAAGTTCGTTGTACAGCCAAATCCAATCACTAAGTAATCGTACTCAAAATCACCAATATTGGTTATTACTTTCTTTGAATTAGTATCTACTTCTTGTACTTCTGCCATCTCGAAGCGCATATTATTCGTTCCTTGAAATATTTTTCTGAAAGGGAAAATGATACTATTAACGTCCAACATTGAACAAGCCACTTGATAAAATAGTGGTTGAAACATGTGATGATTTTGCTTGTCAAGTAATAAGATTTCGTATTGTTCTTTGTTCCGCAATGCTTTTGCAAATTCCATTCCTGCAAATCCACCACCTACTAAAACGATTTTTTTTCTTCTTTCCATTATAACTGTATTACGATATACAAAAGTAGTTATTTATAATCATTCTAAATAATAAATGAAAATAATTTATTGTTATTATTTTCAAGAATATCGATTTTTAGCAGTTGATTATAATCTATTTTATTTCTTTTTTTTACCTTTTTGTATCGTTGGTAGATTGTCATCCTCCTTTCCAGTATAGGGTTGAGCTCCAAAGGTATATGTTTCATTTCCTTCTTCATCAAATCGATGTTCTTCAATGATTAATCCTTTTTTGTAGATTGCCCTTCTCTTTAGTTTTTGATTATTGTAGCGTTCCTCAAATAGCCCTTCTTTGACTCCTTTTTTATAATTTTCGATTGATTGTAAACTGCCATTGTAATAAACTACAGTAAACTGCCCATTTTTAATACCATTTGACCAATTTTCAGTTTTCATTAAGGTGCCATCATCATAGTAATAGGTGAGAACACCGTCTTTTTGGCCCATTTTGTAATTCATCTCAGATGTCTTCTTTCCTTCTAAATTAAAAGTGGTATATGGACCATTGAAAACACCATCTTTGTAATAGGTAATTCGCTCTATTTTATTTTTTGTGAAGTAAACTTTCTTAACGCCATTCAGTAAATCATTGGAATAATTTTCGATTATGGTGGTGTCTCCTAAATTATCAAAAAACACGTGAACACCTTGTTTTATTCCTCTAAAATAGTTGCGAATCCAAGCAGTTTGCTCTGTGGAATCATAGTAAAAACGCCAAGTTCCAGTTTCCAGTCCAATCGTATGTTCGCGGATAACCATTGGGCAACCGCTTTTGTAATACGTCGTATCTATTCCATCCTCTCGACCGTTAACAAACGAAATACGTCGCTCTAGTAAACCATTTCTATGGCAAGTTTCACAAGTTCCAGTAAATCTTCCTCCTGAATTAGCTAGATAAAATGTATTTGATTGTTCTTCATATTCTAACTTCTCATTACAATCGACTACACCAGCAATTTTACCACAATCGTATTCAAAATATGTTTTTTTCATCCGGTCAGCTTCCTTCTGGTAACACGGTGTTTTAGTAGTTGTTGGTTTAATTTCTATTTGTGAAAAAAGATTTCCAGTAATGAAAATGAGTAGTAATAAAAGAGTGTTTTTCATGTTAATTTCGTATTAGTTGTTGTAATAAATATCTATCTTTTTCAGGGATAATATACGATTTTTTTTCCTGATTATTAAAACAAACGATAACAGACTTCCCAATTGTTCGTAGTTCATCATTGACTCGAACCTCATAACAAAGCGTAAAACTTTTAGTTCCAATGGACTCGACATATAGTTCAATAATAGGTTCATCCGTTAAGTAAATAGGCGAGAAGTACTCAATTTCGTTGGTTCGAAGAATAATTCCTTCGGTTTCCCAATCTCTATCAGTACCAAATAATTTACCTAAATAATGTACTCTAGCATTTTCAAAGTAATTCAAATAAATCGCATTATTCACATGACCAGCCATATCACAATCGACATATCGCACTTGTACCGGGTAGGGATTAATTTTCATATTTATCCAGTTGGGAGTAAATAGAATTGTTACTGATATATTCGGGAACGATTTCCTTAATGTGTTTGACGATAGAAAAATTATCGACTTGTCTTATGGTAAAGAGTAGCTCTAAATCAACGAGTGTTTTTTCTTCAATCGTTCCAATTTTTGCAATTAAAATTTGAGGATGATATGTCGGTATGGTATTTTCTTTTAAGGATAACACTTCCTCATACAGCTTTTCTCCAGGGCGTAATCCGACGAATTTAATTTCGATATCTTTGCCTTCTGTCAATCCACTCAATTGGATCATTTTTCGTGCTAAATCAACGATTTTAATCGATTTTCCCATGTCGAATACAAAAATCTCACCACCTTCTCCCATTGTGCCTGCTTCTAGAACTAGTTGACATGCTTCAGGGATAGTCATGAAAAAACGAGTTATTTCAGGATGTGTCACTTGTATTGGTCCACCTGCTTCAATTTGTTTTTTGAAAAGTGGAATAACGGATCCGTTTGACCCCAAGACATT